>CALFPI010000458.1 GCA_937919035.1 uncultured Gemmatimonadaceae bacterium | reverse complement strand
ACAGAAGTGCGTCATCAACACACTGATCATCTTGAGCGGTCCGAGTGCCCCCGTCTGAATCAGCCGTCGAGCCTCGATGTTGCGCGCCGTATAGTGCCAGGGACAACTGATGAGAAAGTGCACGCCCTGCTTCTCGCCCACGTGCAGCAGCTGCTCCGCTTGCGCCGCCGTCATCGTCATGGGCTTCTCGATCAGTACGTGGCAACCCTTCTCCAGCGCCGCCATGGCCTGGGGATAGTGGGCATTCGGTGTCGAGCTGATCACGACGGCGTCCAGGCCGGCTACTGCCAGCACCTCATCCATCGTCGTGCAGGCAAAGGGCACACCGAAATCCTCTGCCACCTTTTCGGCGGCTTCCCGAGTTCGTTTCTGTACCGCCAGCAGCGTCGCCCGAGGATGACGGATGATGGCGGGGATGTGCGCTTCGGTTCCCCACCAGCCTGCGCCGACCACCGCGCACCCCACCCTCTGACGATCTGTGTCTCTCATGTGCACCCTCTCCAGCGCATCAGCACGCCGGCGACGACCTCGCGCGCGACGGATTTCGAGAAGGCGACAATCGCGCCCTTCGTGCCACTGTATATGCTGGCATTGGCGACAGCGCCAAATTGCCCGGAAGCGGAGATGACGTTGACGATTCGACCGCCACCGCGTTCGCGCATAATCGGGCAGACGGCCTGCATGAGGAAGAACTGACTCTTGGCGTTGACGCTCATCAACCGATCCCAGTCCAGTTCCGTGGACGCCTCAAAGGGGATGCGCGGACAGACCGTATGCTCGACGATCTCTCCTACGAGAGCACGGATGTCGGCGACCTGCGCCAGATCGGCGTAGAAGGCGCGGGCGCTGCCGCCGAGCTGTGTCGCCAATGTTTCCACCTTTCTCTGCGGATGTCAACCAGGGCGAGGCACGCCCCGTGATCGGCCAGCAGGCGTGCCGTCGCTTGGCCCAGTCCGCGGGCTGCACTTGTGAGTACCACGACCTTTCCGTCAAAACGTGTCATCCGCCTTCCATCGCTTTCCTGATGAAGTCTCGCAAGAGGATCGTCTCCGAAAGATTGTCCACTTCGTTACACTGCTGCCAATCGATCCATACGTACTCGATACCGATCGCCCCGCAGTAGCCCTGCTTCGTCATCGTACGGATCACCCGCCCGAAATCGACTGTGTTCTCCCTGGCGGAACACTGCAGACGTCCCGGACAGGTGCAACGAGCGTGGAAATGCGACGCCCACGGGATCTGGCGCGCTCGGCGGCATCGGGATGATTGGGCGCAAGGGCTTCGAAACCCGCGCCTGGCACAACGAACAGGTCAGCCACGACCAGGTTGCGGTCGCGCAGTCGTGCAGACAGCGCCGCCGCTGAAGAGCGAACATTGCCGAGTGTTTCCTCAGGGTCCACATGCGAGCTGCCGGCAAACAGCCCCAGATCGATCCCGTCGAATTGCAGGGCGGCGATCAGATCCAGAGCCGCATCGAAGGGCAGCAGGGGAAATGCGAAATTGGCGCACGCAAGGTTCACGATGGACACCGTAGCATCAGATCAGGGATGGGCATTACTCTTTCTCCCTCAAGATCGCGACGGGCGACCTTGGCCAGGACCACAAAATGGTTCGTTGCCTGCTTCTGAACTACCGTTGCTTGCCGCAGAGCAAATCCCCTGAGAGTGAATGGTAGCCCTTTTGCCCCACCGATCCACAGCAGCCATCGATCCGGCCTCACGCAACGAGGTGAGGGGATCGGTGTGTCGACGAGCCGGGTTGGCCACGATCCTGGCCATCGCGATCGTGCTGCTGATCCGCTCAAGTGTCGCCGCGGAGTGGTATCGGGGTGAGCAGGCGATCGAGTCAGAGGCGGCGCTCTTCGATCACATGAAGTACCTGCTCTTCATTCCACGGGGCGATGTCGAGGGCGGGTGGCCACTCATTCTCTCCCTCCACGGCAAGGGACAGGAGGGCGCCGATGACGGCCTGCTCATGCTGCACGGGCTGCCAGCAATCGCGGCTCGAGATCCAGACTTCCCTTTCGCTGTGCTGGCACCTCAGATGCCGGTTGGCTTGCCGTGGGATGCCGATCAGTTTGCACCCGTATTCACCCTCGACCCGGCGCTGTGGGGAGATCCGGAAGATCCCCTCCCGGCGGCCCTGCGTCAGGCCCTGGCCGAGAGCGTCTCTTTGAGGGCGAACAGCCTCGTCGTGACCCATCCCCGCCTCAAGTCGATTTACTCCCCCGACGAACAGGGCCTGAAGGTCTACACCGTGCTGCAGGGCGCGAGTCAGTTGACGGTCAGCGCGCTGCAGTGGCGGGTGGGCGAGGCCGTCATCGACATACTGGATGAGGTCATCGCAACGTTCGATATCGATCCCAGACGGATCTATCTGACAGGACTCAGCGCCGGGGGCTTCGGCGCCTTTCACCTGGCCATGGTCTACCCGCAACGTTTTGCCGCGATCGCCCCCATGGCGGGCGGGGGCGACCATGAACTCGCACAGCTGCTGCAGGACACACCGGTGTGGGCCTTCCACGGCGGTGCGGACCGCATCAATTCCCCCTACTACACGCAGTCCATGGTGGCAGCTCTGGAGGAGATCGGAGCAGATGTCCGCCTCTCCTTGTATCCGGAGATGGGACACAATGTGTGGGACCGGGCCTACGCTGACCCACGCCTTTTTGCATGGTTCCTCAGCCACACTCTGGCGGGCGGCGAAGGCACACCCACGCCGGATCGAACCCCCGGCCCATTCGCCCTACAGCAGAACTACCCGAATCCCTTCAAGCCCGACACGACCATCCCTTTTGATCTACCGGCGGCGACACGAGTGGAGCTGGGTCTCTACAATCTGGCGGGTCAACGAGTGGCGACGCTCATCGACGGTGTCAGAGAGGCGGGCAGCTACCATCTTCGCTGGGATGGCAGGGATGACGCTGGACGGATGCTGGCCTCGGGGATGTATCTCTACCGACTGGCCGCCGGCACCCGGATCCTGACGCGGAAACTGCTGCTGCTGCGCTAGTGCCGCTCTCACGCCCATCCGGCCCAATTCAACTTCACCTGACAGAGGGGCCAGGCTGTGCCCGTGCGGCATGATGGCCTGCGTGTTCCCGTGCGTTGGGAAGATCACGAGAACCTGATTCACAGTCGTCAGTGGTATCGTGCGCGGCAACGGCCTATGGTTAGGTATGGTCTCCAGGCCATCCCCCTCCGGCCCAAAATCTGACGCGAGGAAACGATGCCACTCACACCTGCCAATGTCCACGATCTGATCGGTGTTTCGAGCCCGAGTCTGGCGCCGGACGGTTCCATCATCTACGCCCAGACCGCGACCAATGCTGAACGGTCACGCGCAGAATCCCGATTGATGCTGCACAAGAACGGCGCGTCACGGCCCTTCACTTCGGGTCCGAAGGATTCGTCGCCCTGTCACTCTCCGGACGGGATGCTCGTCGGCTTCCTGCGTCCTGGAGCGCATGGCGACAAGAAGCAGGTCTGGGTGATCTCTACAGCGGGAGGCGAAGCGCGGCAGGTCAGCAATCTGGCCGGTGGTGTCCAGGCCCTGGCGTGGGCGCCCGGATCGGACCGACTCGTCGTGGTATCCCGCGTCGATCCCGATGCGGCAGACAGCGGCGACGACTCGCCACAAACCCGGGTCGTGCAACGTATTCGCTATCGAGATGATGGTGACGGCTGGCGGGGCAATGCGTTTTCGCAGCTGTTCGTCATCGATCTGGCCAGTGATGAGGCGCAGCAGCTGACAGATGGTGAAGGTGACCACCTGGCGCCGGCATGGTCGCCCGATGGGGATCACATCGCCTATGTGAGTGATGGCGTCAAAGGGCGCGACGTCTCGCGTCATTCGGAGATCCGCGTGATGCCATCTGCCGGGGGGGAGTCGATCCGGTGGTCGGAGGGTTTGACCCGCGTCGGGTCGGTCGCCTGGTCCCACGATGGCATTGACCTGGTCGCCGCCGGCTCGCACGACCCGGATGTGTGGGACCCACGGCAATCGTGGCTGTATGTGTTGCAGCACGGAGTCCCGGCACGCGTAGTGGCCGGCACGGCTCGCGCCGTTGTGCAACCGATTCCGCCGGGCTGCTGGACCCGGAATGACGATTTGATCTACATCGCCGACCAGGCGGGTGAGTCGTATTTGTGCAGCGTGCACGCCGATGGCGGCGAAGAAGAGATCATCACCGGCGGTGAGCAGACGTTAACGGCGCTCTGCGTCAACGGCGACAACGCTGTCGCTGTCGCTGCTTCCACCGAGCGGCCCTGTGACATCTACCTGGTCGATCTGCAGGATGGATCGGGTCAATTCGAGACCGCAGTCAATGTCCAGGTTCTTACCGAGCGACGCCCAGCCGCTGTGGAAAAGCTCACCTTCGAGCGCAATGGTTTTGACATCCAGGCGCGCCTGTTGTTTCCGGACGGCTTCGACGCAGCGACACGGTATCCGCTGATTCTCGACATTCACGGCGGGCCCAACGGACGGTACTCGGACTCATACGATGTGACGCAACAGATCCTCAGCGGGCGGGGGTACCTGGTGCTTGCCGTCAACCCGCGAGGATCATCCTCCTATGGACCCGATTTTCTGAAGGCCGTGCTGCACGATTGGGGTGGCGAGGACTTTCTCGACCTCATGGCGGCGGCCGATCTGATCAGCGAGCGCCCCTATGTGGATACGGATCGGTTGGGCGTGCACGGCTACAGCTATGGTGGGTTCATGAGCAGCTGGATCATCGGCCACGACCACCGCTTCAAAGCCGCCGTCATCGGCGCGCCCTGCATCAATCTGCACAGCATGTACGGGACATCAGACATCGGCGTGTCCTTTGGTGAGAACCAATGGGGCGGCTCATCACTCGAGAATGTCGAGGCGCTGGTGCAACGATCACCGCTGACCTACGCATCCAACGTGAAGACACCGGCGCTGTTGCTGCACGGAGAGCAGGATTATCGCTGTCCCATCGAGCAGAGCGAACAGTTCTTTGTGGCGTTGAAACGACAGCACAAGGATGTCGAGTTCGTGCGGTTCCCGGAGAGTGCTCACGGCTTCCGCACGGCGGCCCATCCAAAGTTGCGGCAGGAGTACTACCAGCGCATGGTGGACTGGTTCGAAAAGTATCTGGCGTGAATCTGACGATCCTACGCGGGTCGAACGACGGCCGTAGGCTCCTGACCCAAGGCGACGCAGGCCGTGTTGGTCGCAGCATGTTGAGTGCCTGCGGGCCCTGAATCCGGGGACATCGTCGCCAGATGGGGTGTGAGCACGACGCCGGGCAATTGCAGCAACTGGTTGTCGAGAGCAATGGGCTCCACTTCAAACACGTCGAGTCCCGCTCCGGTCAGGCGCTTTTCCTGCAGAGCGTTTATCAGGGCGGCTTCGTCGACCACAGAACCCCGGCAGGTGTTGATCAGCATCGACTCCGGACGCATCAGGCCCAACGCCCGGCGGCCGACCAGGTGCCGCGTGGTGTGGTTCAGGGGGACGTGCAGCGTGACGATGTCACTGGTTGCCAGCAGCGCATCGAAGGGCACAGGTCGGGCGCCGCAGGCGCGCAGATATTCGTCGTCAAAGGATCGAATGTCATGGAAGACACTTTCACATTCCCAGGCGGCGAGCCGCCTGGCGACACGGGAGCCGATCCGCCCCAGGCCGACGATACCCACTCGTTTGCCAGCCAGGGTGTGAAACGCGCCGGGGTGTTGGCGGTAGTCGGCATGCCATTCGCCGTTGCGGATGCTGCGTGACAACTCCTCGAGTCGGCGACACAGGCTGAGCATGAGAGCGATCGCATGTTCGGCGACAGGCACCGCGTTGGCACCCCCATTGTCAGCGACCTGCACGCCCAGGGCTGCCAACCCCGCCACGTCGAGCCAGTCTGATCCGGCGGAGAAAATCTGCACCAGTTTCAGTTCGGGCAGACGGGCCGCCAGTGGTACGATCTGTGCCGTGGATAACGCCAGCAGGATCACCCGTGTGTTGCCACACGCAGCGATGATCTGTTCCAGCGGCAGGTCGACATCCACATGGGTGAAACGGACCTCGCCAACGGTCCGCGCCAGTTGCTCCAGGTGACGCAGTCGATCCGATATACCGGGGGTCTGCGGAGCAAGAACCACAACCGTGGGCAACATGGACTGTCCAGATGGCATCAGGGCAAGTTCTCTCCGTTGAATTTGAAGCTGTACAGATCGGCGTCCTTGAGGCAGAAGCGCAGCCTGATACCCCGGCCCGCCAGTTCGCTGACGCCCGAACCACGTTTCCAGGCGACCTCCCTTTGCACTTCATCACCGATGATTTCCTGACAGTCATCGATCCCGTACCCCGGAACCGGCGTACCCTCTGCATCCTGTATCTCAACTCTCACAAGCCCGGCGGCGCTGGTGCGGTAATTGATCTCGAGTGCGGCCCCTGAGAAGATCAGTGGCCTCGTGATCGCCTCACCCCCGGCCCAGCCCGCGTGCAGCGACGCGAAGCCGTCGGTGCGCAGCAGCAGCCGCTCGATGTGCCAGCTGTCCTGCATGTAGTGACGGGCGACGAAGAGCATCATCCTGCCTGCGTCGCACGGCAGGATCCCGCTTAGGGGGTAATTGGTCCGTGACACCCAGTTCGACGCACCTGGGCCGGGACGGATGAAGGCTTCCATAAAGGTGCGATCGTATTGCGTGCTGCCTGCACGACTCGTCAGCAGCACGGCGTCAGAACAGTCACCGTCGTAAGAATGACCTTGCGACTGCTGTAGCCCGATCGCCTCCGCCTGCGCTTCGGTCACGACCCGACGCCCCTCCATGAAACGTGCGGCAGGGGCGAGGTAGATGTGTGGTGCCCGGAAGTATGGATTTGTGCTGTTGGTGTAGAACTGCTCGCGGGGGGTATCGCCGTACGTCATCGGCACGGGGTCGGTCCAACTCAGAAAATCCGTTGACGTCGTGCGCGCCATCGACCGTCCCCCGACGCCCCACTCCCCTTCGTACCAGCGATAGTAGAGCACGTACTGCCGCTCCGCCTCGCTCCAGAACATGGTGTTGCCACCGTCGAAGCAGTTCTGCAGCGAACTGATGATCTCAGGCTGTGGCGTGCACTTTTGAAACGTGAACCCAACCGCCGAAACCCACAGCACGAGACGCTTCGGTCCCTTCGGATCCTGGAAGGCCGTGTGCTTTTCGCCGCTCAGCGGCTCGCTGTGCAGGGCCTTGATCCGCTCGTCATCAGCAACACCCGGGCGCGTGTCCAGCCAGGGTACGATCATAAGGGGTGTGCCATCCGTGTCAGCGACGATGTTCGTATCCCGACGTCCACCCCGCTCAACCAGCCCCAGGTCCGGCTTGTCCCAGGTGACACCATCCTCGCTCACAGCCACACAGAGCACACCGCTCTGGTCATCTGCGGAGAGAGTCATGCCACGGTAATACATCAGGTAGCGACCATCGTACCGAAAGACCGCACTCGGCCCGTTGGCGGGGCCCTCCCATGGACGATCGATGCCGATCGCCATACCACCAGATATCGGCTCGTGCAATCGCAACGATACCTGGTCCATCCGTTCGATGAGCAGGGCGTCGACAAACAGCTCTCGACGATCGCCGATGTGGATGACTTCGCTCATAGGGCTCAGGCTTTCAGCGATCCCGCTGTCATGCCGCGGATGAAGGTCTTGGTAGCGTAGACGAACAGCAGCAGCAGAGGGATGCTGCTGATCGCGTAGGCCGCGAACATCGTGCTCAGGTTGCTGGCATGGGCGGAGTTGGCCAGTGTGAAGAGGCCGGAAGAAATCACGTGGTGAGCGCCGTCTGTGTTGACGATGAAGGGCCACAGAAAGTTGTTCCATGTGCCCAGGATGTTCATGATGATGACCACGGAGAATACCGGTCTGGAAAGGGGCAGCACGATATGCCAGTACAGCCCCCAGTGCCCGGCGCCATCGATCCGGGCCGACTCAAACAGTTCCTCGGACAAGCCTGCGAAAAAGCTGCGAAAGACGAAGATGGCAAAGACCTGGCCGGCGGCGACGTAGGGCAGGATCATCGACCAGTACGTATTCAGCAGGCCGAGTTCCTTCACCAGCAGGAAGCTTGGCACCAGCGTCAGCACACCGGGAAACATCATCGTCGCCAGGAACAGCAGAAACACACTGCGCGAGCCGAAGAACCGGTAACGCGCCAGGATGTAGGCCGTCGCCGAGCCGAGCAGGCATACCCCCAGCGCCGACAGGCCGGAGACGATGAAGGTGTTGATCATGTACTGGCGCAACACGTCCCACGCCCGCTGTGGGCCGGTTCCGATCCTGTCGACATAGTGTCCCAACGCCGCCGAGCGGTTCACCTCCCTTTTCGAGCCATCCGAATCCTTGACGATGACACGAGTCTCGTCGCCGCCGGCGTATTGCCCGAGCACGGTGACGACGCCCTTGAAGGAGTCGGGAAAGGCGAAGAAGGAGTGATAGAACTCCGTGTTGTCACGGAACACGTTGTTGACCATGAAGAGGAAGGGCAGCAGGGTAAGCACCGCCGTGGTAATCAGCACGGCATGCACCACCCGCGACCTGGCGCGACTCATGCCCCGACTCATGCCGCCTCCCCCTTCACCTCTTCCGCCGAGCGGAAGTAGCGGATGTTGATCACTGTCAGAGCGAAGATCATCACGAACAACAGCACGCCGATGGCGCAGGCGTAGCCCATGCGCTGGAAGCTGAAGGCGTTGAAGTACATCCACAGACCGGGCACCGTGGTCTCGAATCCGGGGCCACCCCGGGTCATGATGAAGAGCCCCTCAAAGCCCTGAAAGCCGCCGATGACGGTCAGGATCAGGATCAGCTTGAGCTGGGCGGGCAGCGCCAGCGCGGACAGGC
>CALFPI010000457.1 GCA_937919035.1 uncultured Gemmatimonadaceae bacterium | reverse complement strand
TGCTCGCAACCGCCTGGGCGCTCTCGACGACTATCGGATACTCGATCTCAACATCAGCATTCCTGTCCACGTCGGCAGCGTGCTGCTGCGGGTGCGCAATCTGACCAACGAGCGCTACGAGGCGGTCGTTGGGGTCCCCATGCCCGGGCGATGGTTCGGACTGGAGACACGCGTCGATCTGTAACACCCACCCGCCCCGATGACAGTTGTTCGATGGACATGGTGGCGCTGGCACGTCTAGCCAGCATGCCAACAATTGCTGACAACTGTTGGCAATATCGCTCGAACGGTGCCTGCTCCGAACATTTTCCCATGCGCGTAAATGTCCCACGTTCTGACTCGCGGATGGCTGTTTTTGTTTTGACCATCTATCTATTAACCTTATGCAATGTCCGTCCCGGAGTGAGGCACTGAACACAACCCGGCTGTGTGACCCATGTCGCCCGCTGAGGAGATCCATGGCCAATGTCGTTTTGATTGAGGACGACGAGAGAACGCGCAAATCTCTCTGCAGGTTCCTTGAGCGTCGTGGACATGAGGTCGTCGACTTTGCCGACGCGGGGCCGGCGCTGCAATCGGCCGACCTGGCCAAGGCGGACGTGATCGTTACGGATCTCATGATGCCGACGCCTGCGGAATGGCTGATCCGGCAGATTCATGGATCGGTTCCGGTGATCGTGATGAGTGGTGTCATGACACTCGAGGAGTGGAGCCTGGTTGGCGAGGTCGACGTAAAGACCTTCCTCCGCAAACCCTTCGCGTTGCAGAAACTGGCTGACGCCGTGGACAGGTGCATCGCAGAAGCAGGCGATTGACCGTGCCGGGAGCTGCTGCCTCCCCGGGCGAAGCCGCCGACGATGCGCGTCAGGTCCTGTGGGATCACTTCGTACATGCCGCCAGTTCCAGGCCGACGCCTGGAATCAGGCCGACGCCTGATCGCCGCTACTTGCCAAGTTCCTGCAGACGCCACTGACGGAACCGTGCCTCCCAGACCTCCCCCATCGGGTAGAGTCCCTGCAGTGGCTCGCCCTGAGCCAACATGATGCGGATGAAGTCCTCCCGATCCTCATGCACGAGGGCCTCGTCGGCGACGGCCGGCGCCAGGGCGGACGGGATCACCATCGCCCCATCAGCATCGGCACTGATGATGTCGCCCGGACATACGAGCACACCGGCGCAGCCAATGGGGACGTTGACGTCGACGTTGTAGACGGTGCCCCCGGGGCTGCACGGTCCGCGCGAGAAGGTCGGCAGACCCGTCTCGAGGATCCGCGCCGAATCACGGACACCCATGTCGCTGACGCTGCCGGCGGCGCCCTTTTCCTGCATTCGGCGCGTCAACAGATCACCGAAAAGCCCCTCATCAACGGCACCGCGGCCATCCAGGACAACAACATCTCCGGGTGTAATGGCATCGATGGCATCATCCGGATGGCCTGGAAACCTGGTCTCCGGCGCATAGGCCTGAGGCGCGACATCCTCCCGTCCCGGCACACTGCGGATCGTCAGGGCGGGCCCGACGCAGTGCATGCCGGAGTGGAGCGGGTACAGTGGCATCCAGACACGCCGCACACCCATACGCTTGAGAATGGTCTGCAGAGTCGCGGTTCCCGCCTTTGACAGTTGCTCAAGCACAGCCGCCGGTGGCCGTGTGAAATCAGGTCCTTGCACGCTCAGTCTCCTGTTTTCCGGCTACCGGCGGTCTACCGGCGCCTGAGGCCAACATAACCAACCTGCGGCGCTCAACCTTTCTGGTGGTACTCATCTCGGCACAGGCCGATGCGCTGCACTGGCAGATGCTGGAAGCCGATCACACGCAGAACCGGCGCATCGTCGCGCAGGGCGAAGCGAGCCTTTTCCGGGCATTCCGGGACGAGGAAACCAGGGTCACCCTGCAGCCAGTTGTCGCGCACATCGACCAGTTCCGGCGGCGCCTCCCAGTGGATCTTCAGCCACTCACCACTGACGAAGATATTACGCAGCACACGGTTGCCTTCCGGCGGCACGCCCTTGCCTGCCGCCAACCAACGATCGATCTCCAGCAAAGCGGGGTAGCGCGTGGAGTACGGGGGATTGTGGTGATCCATGGCCAGCAGGCGGTCTTTCATGGTCACATTCACCATGCTCTGCCAGACCTCGCGTGGCGACAGGCCGCGGCCGTCGATCTGCACCGCCGGATGGGTATCGATGAACAGATTGTTTTCGATCGAGCAGTCGCGCCCGCCGCCGATGAAGGCTGCCATCTGCGTGCCCTGAAAGATGTTGCCGAAGACGGTCACACCGCTGACGCAATCATCGAGATAGACGGCGATCGACCCAAGCATGCCGGGGCCATGGATGTCATGCAGGTGGTTGAAGCGGATGACGTTGTCTCGGTAGGTCCAGTCGCGCCCCGTGTAGATCGCGCCGACATCGCCGGTCTCCTGGCAGACGTGATGGATATCGTTGTACTCAATCATGTGACCGTTGCCAGTAAACAGGATGGGACAGTGGGGATGGTCGTGGATCAGGTTGTTGGATACGCGGGTGCCGACGCCGGACATGATGACGGCGGGCACGTAGCAGCGTGACCAGCGTGCCTGATGATGCAGGTGGCAGTTGTGCACGTAGTGATGGCAGGGCTCGAGCTTGTTCCGGTTGCCCCCCTGCAGACTGACGCCACCATCGCCGTTGTTGAAAATGTGACATCCCTGTACGCCATGATCGACGCCACCGTCGACCCAGACGCCGTAGTTGCCTGTGTTGCTTATGGTGCAGTCAGCAACGAGGCAGGATGAGCCACCGGTAATGCTGATGCCGTGGCCACGTGTGGCATTGAGAGTCAGATCGCGAATCACCACATGCCGGGTGTGGCGCAGGGACAACATCGGCTTTTCCAGCAGGGACAGGATGACTTCCGCCCCCTTCAGCGGCTCCGGTGGCCAGAAGTACAACATGCCGCGACGGCGGTCCACGTAGAATTCGCCCGGCTCATCCAGTTCCTCCAGCACGTTGAGGAAGTAGATGCGCTGACCGGGCCGGATGCCGTAGAGGCCGTGGGGTTTGTGCGTGCGGATGTGCCGCAAATCTTTGTTGATCGCGGCAATACGCTCATAGCTGTTGGCCCAGTCATAGGCCCAATAGCCATGCACCCAGAGATCATCGTCGGGGGCCCAGCGTTGGGGCCGATCCCCTTCGTAGGTGAACCCCGCCGCCAGTTGCCCGAGTTGTGTGCCGTGGCCATCGTCGCTGCCCTTGCCCTGGGGAAAACCGGCAATGTGGACGAACGGTTCCGGCGCACCGGCATTGGGCCAGCGTGCCAGCGTCATGGGCTGGCCGTTGAAGAACAACTCCACGTGGGCCGGCAGCAGGGGCCGCGAGAAGCCACGGGAGCGCATGCGACTCAACACTTTCACACCCAGCTTCCGCAGGTCGAGTTGCATCACCTTGCCCTGGGCCCGAAGGTCCAGCCGCGCCAACACAGCGCTGTCGCGGACCGGGGCAAAGCCGGTCACAACCCTTCCGCCGAGCAGACGCACGGTCTCATCGGGCTCGGCCCGCAGCGTCACCGGGGCGCCGGCAAGTCCGGAGTCTTGCGACGTCAACTGCAATGTCTCCGACATGATGTAGTCACCACCACGCAACCAGATCGTGCTGCCGGCGCGCGCCTCCGGCGACAGCACCCGCAGGGCGGCACGTGCCTGCATCAGCGTCGCCAGGGGCTTGGCCCTGGTGCCCGGATTGGTATCGGCTCCACCTGTGGAGACGTAGATGTTACTGGACATGGAGCCCCTCCTGCGGTTGGACGAGAATTGAGCCCGAATGGGAAGCCTAGTTGTAGGTCGTGCGCAGGTGCTGAACCGCAAGTGCCGCGTGCAGCTCGGTCGTAGTTGGTGCGGCGCCCTTGCAGGTGAAGACCACGCTCTTCTCCTCTCCCGGCAACAGCGCAAAGCAGTTGTCATCAAACTCTCCCCGCACACCTGCCGCGTTCAGGCTCAGGTAGAATACCGGTGCGTCCGTCCGCAGCCCTACCTCAAACCGGCCGGCAGACAACGGCGCAACCGTCATCTGCACCTGTGCTTCGGGGAGGGCGCACGATTTCCAGGTGGCAAAGGCATGCTCGTTGCGGAAGTGCCTGTCACCGACCTGCATATCGAGTACGGCAAAAACAGCCGTGGGCTCAGGGGCCAGCTCGGCAACGGCATAACGTCCCAGCAGCAGGGCGCCATGGGCCGGGCCAGCGCAGGAAAAATCCAGTCGTTGCACTTCGTTGCCGGCGAAATCGACCACGCGCAACGTGGCCTGCAGCGCCACGGCTTCGGCGTGGTCGTTGGTCACCCATACCTCCAGCATGCCGTCCCGGGTCTGGAACGCCGAGAGGATCGTCGGCGCGTAGAAGCGCCGGGCCATGTAGTGCAGCAGCTTCCACTTGCCGCCGTATTCCAGGGAGGACCACGAGCATACGGGCCACAGATCGTTGAGTTGCCAGTAGAGAGTACCCATGCAACCGGGTCGCAGATGCCGCCAGTGCTCCACCGCTGTCTTGATGGCCAGGCCCTGCTGCACCTGACTCAGGTAGACGAAATTTTCAAAGCCATCCGGCATGCGGAAGTAACGGGTGAACATCTCGGTGATCTTGGCATTGCCCCCGACATTGCGCTGGTGGTGCTCCATGACAGGCGCCGTGACGTTGAACTGATCCTCGGGCGCATAACTGCGGATGGTCTCCATGGAGGGGAACGACTGGTAGCCGAATTCCGAACAGAACCGGGGCGTCACGTCGTAATAGGCATCGAAGGATTTTCCTGAGTGCCAGACCTGCCAATAGTGCATATCGCCGCGGCTGTCGTCATGCCAGTTGTCGGAATAGTCGCCACGACCACCACAGGGCGATGACGGCCAGAAGGTGCGTGTCGGATCACACTCGTCGACGACACGACCCAGTACTCCCTCCGTCAGCCGGTCGTAATCGACCAGGTATCGATCACGATTGGCCCTCGATACTTCGAACCAGTTGAGGGCTCCCAGATCCTCGTTGTTGCCGCACCACAGGGCGATGCAGGCGTGATCACGCAGACGCTTGACCTGGTAACGGGCCTCCTCTTCGACACTGGCCAGAAATTCGGCTGTCGCCGGGTACGCAGAGCAGGAGAACATGAAGTCCTGCCACACCATGAGGCCCTTTTCGTCACACAGATCATAGAAGTCTTCCGACTCGTACTGCCCCCCGCCCCAGACGCGAACCATGTTCATGTGGGCCGAGGCGGCGCTGCTCAACAGGTCATCGAGGACCGCTCGTGTCTGCCGGCCAGGTAACGCGTCACAGGGAATCCAGTTGGCCCCCTTGGCGAAGATGTCGAGGTCGTTGACACGAAACTTGAAGCCCAGTCCGGTGTCATCATCCTCAACGACGAGCTGCAGTTGCCGCAGTCCCAGTCTCTTGCACACACCATCGCCGGCAATCTGCACTGTCAGTTCGTACAGAGGCTGCTCACCATGGCCATTGGGCCACCACAGCGCGGGCTGCGGCACGGTCACTGTTTCGGTGAACACATTGGTCCCCGATACCAGCACCACATCCCGCCGCACTGCCTGCCCATCGAGTTCGACCAGCAACTGAGTCTCGCCCGCTGAGGCTGCATCGACCTCGACGCAGACCTCCACGTGGCAGATGCCGTCCTCGTGCCGCTGCGTCGTGTAGACATGCTCGATCCGGCCCGGGGATGCGGTGCCGATATAGACGTCCCCGTAGACGCCAGCCACCATCAGGCAACACCCCCAATCCCATCCCGCATGGCACTGCACCTTGCGCACGAGATTTCGATGCGGTGACTGGATCGGATAGTCGGAGCCGGGGATCTCGTAGGGCATCTGCTCCGAGCGCTCACGGGCCACCTGCTCGGCGGAGCGCACCCGTACCTCAATCTCGTTGCTGCCGGCGCGCAACTGATCCTTGACGCTGTAGCGGCGCCGGGCAAACATGTTGTCACTCTGGCCTACCTGCAGGCCATTGATCGACACGGTTGCCACCGTGTCGATGCTGTCAAAGTGCAAGTACACCGAGGCAGCTGTCAGGATCTCCGCAGCCACTTCAAAGGAATGAGAAAAGACCCAGCCCTCGCCGTTCAGAGGCTGCAGGCCCAGCTCGTTGATGCCCCAGTAGGGGTCGTCAATCTTCCCCGCCGCCAGCAGGGCGCTGTGGGTATCGCCTGGGATCGCCACGACGATATCCTGCCCTGCTCCCGTGAGCCGCCAGGTGCCGCTCAGATCAATACGTTGCATAGCGCTCCTCACATGATGTCTTGTACATCAATCAGGTCCTGTTGGCGAATATACGCTGCGGGTCAGGCAGATCCGGTGGGCGAACCCGGGCTCCTTGACCGATTCGTGGTCCTGCCGCTACTCTGTATGCCACAATGACTGAAACGGAAAAAAAGGGCGCTGAGGAACAGCCGACAGCACTGCTGATCGCACCGGGCGGCACGGGCAAAACCGAGCGTGTCCTGGGCAGATTCCTCAAGATGCTGTTGGAGTACCGCTATGGCCTTGAGGTCCTCGAGGTGGCTGACGTGCGTCACGTTGTCAAGATCCTGAAGCAACACAAGAGCCTGCATTCGGTGTACCTGATTCAGGGGGCACCCGTCAGCACCAACAGCACGGTGCCCATCCTGTCAGCCAAGGGAACATTGCCGCTGTTCCTCGTCCAGCCCGAACGGATCGCTACGGAACAACGGCTGCAGTGTGCGGCCCTCGAAGGCGTACACGTCTGTTCCTGGGAGGCTGCCTTTGCCAGCGGCAACAGCTGTCTGGCACAGACGATTGCCCTTGGACTGGCCGGTCGTCTGGCTGAATCGGAGGCGGATCCTGAGGAACGAGTGCGCCAGCGTCTGCAGAAGCTCGGCAGCCTGCCGAGTCTGCCGACGGTCCTGGGGCGTTTGCTGAAGCTCATCAAGGATCCCAAGTCGACGATGGCAGATCTCGAGGTCCTGCTCAGTTCGGAACCGGCCATTGTCCTCAAGATCCAGCAGGTGGCCAGCTCTGCTGCCGTTGCCGGGGCCTCCGCGCAGGGAATAGGCAGTCTCAAGGACGCCATCACCCGGCTGGGCAATCGCAAGGTCGGCGCCATCGCCCAGCAGATCGCCCTGATCAACTCGATGGTTCGGCCCGACGACAGCGCCTTCGACCTGCGCAAGTACTGGGGCCATTCGCTTGGCTGTGCCATCGTCGCCGACCGGATCCACAACAGCAAATTCGTGCAACTGGCCGAAAAGGTGCCCTTCAGTGACTACTGGATTGCGGCGCTGCTGCATGACTGCGGCAAGGCCGTGCAGGGCTTCTTCTTCTACGAGTGGTTCGAGCGCATCACCGAAACCATGGAGGACGACGAGTGCTCGTTTTTCGAAGCTGAAACCAAGCTGGGCAATGGCATGGTGACCCATGACAGAATCAGCGAGATGGTGCTGCAGAAAGCCGGGATGCCGGAGGAACTGGTAGAGGCCGTCGGCCTGCATCACGATCCCGGGGACAACCCGTCACCGCTGGTCGCTCTGATCCACGTTGCCAATGGTGTGTGCAGCGAGATCGGCTTCGGCTACGACGACGCCAGCACCGTCAAGTACAGCCGTCCCGCGCTCAAAGCGCTGGGGCTGAAGCGGGACAGCATCCGTGAAATGGTCGAGGCCCTGCGTGATCCGGCAACCAAAGAGATCATGGACGTCATCATTCAGTGTCTGGGAGACTGACGCGTGGCCGCTCCTGCCCCAGCACCGCCCCGGGCTCAGGCCTCGAACGAAATGCTACATCCAATCCGTACAGCGCCAGGGGAATCGCTTCGAACCAGATGCGGTATTCGGTGATGGAGCCGAAGACCATGTTGCCCGCAAACACCATGCCGGCTATGGCGCGCATGTGGTTCACCGCCCGGTGGTTTGCGGGCAGCAGGAAGAGGGCGACGAAGGTGCCGGCGTTGATAAAGTAGGAAAGCGGCTCGAACAGACTGCCGACGTTGTTGGAAAACAGATCCCACGAATACATCATCGTTGCCCCGACAGCGCTGTTGGCGGAGACCAGATCGGTAGCCACCTTGCCCACTATGGCGCCGGCAGCACCGGCCGCGACCAGGCGCAACCGGTCACGTCTGTCGCCATCGATGATCAATGGCGCCAGACACAACACACCCGCCGACTCTTTGAAAGCCACTGCAATCGGGATCAGCACCACCGCCCACCCCAGTTGCCGGCGGTGGTAGAGGCAGATCCAGGCTGAGAAGAAAAACAGCGCCGGCAGATCCCACGGATAGACGCGGATGCCGATGCCTGGCATATAACCGAAGGCAACCGCGGCGAAGGTGCCGAACAGAAACAGCAGGCTGCGGCGACCGAAGGTGGCGACGAAGCAGAAATTGGTGGCAGCAAACCACAAGGCCACCCACAGCCCGACGCCGCGCGCGAGGGGTCCCAGCGGGTGGTCCAGCTTGTTTGGCAAAGCTGGCAGGTGCGAGGACAGCTCCACGACCCAGCGTGCCGGGTAGATCGACATCACCCGCGAACGCCAGGCCTGCCACAGTTCGCCCCGACCCAGTTCGTCGAGACCGGAGAATGCCATGCCGGTATGCGGGTGGAAGTGCGCCGTCATCTGCACTTCGTAATACAGCGACACCGTCAGACCCAATACCAGCCACAATGGTACAATCCACCGTATCAGGACACGGGAACGTCTGGTTGCGGGGCGACCGGCGGCGGCGTTGTCGTTGCCAAGGCCAAACATGGCTGCACTCTTGGTAGATGTGATTTTGGCGATTGACGCTCGGGCGACACAGACGATAGGCCAGGTTGGAGCCCTCGGCGAGCCCCGCGGAG
>CALFPI010000456.1 GCA_937919035.1 uncultured Gemmatimonadaceae bacterium | reverse complement strand
GGCGACACGAGCGCGAACCCCGTGAGCGCGAGTTGGAGACCAGCAGACGCTCCGCCCGTGAGTTTGAGACGAGTCTGCAGGAGCGTGAGCAGCAACTCGACCGCAAGGTGGATGTCCTGGAGGGCAAGGAACGCAGCCTGTCGAAGATGGAACAGGAGTTGGATGGCCGGGAAGAGACGATCAATTCGGAAGAGACGCGCATACGGGACATGGTGCGCCAGCAGCGTCAGCGACTGGAAGAGATCGCCGGCATCAGCACCGCCGATGCCCGACGCATGTTGATCGAACAGCATGAAGAGAGTGCCCGTCAGTTCGCCGCACGCAAGGTCAAGGAGATCAAGGATCGCGGCATCGCCAACGCCAATCGCGAAGCCAAAGAGATCATTGCCCGTTCCATACAGCGCTTCGCGGGAGAACTGGCCATGGAGAGCACCGTCTCCGTGGTCCAGCTGCCGTCTGACGATATGAAGGGACGGATCATCGGCCGTGACGGTCGAAACATCCGGGCCTTTGACATGATCACGGGTGTCGAAGTGATCGTCGACGATACACCCGGCATCGTCATGCTTTCCAGCTTTGACCCCCTGCGACGAGAGATTGCCAGGAACACCCTTGAAAAGCTCATCCTCGACGGCCGCATACACCCCGGTCGGATCGAGGAGGTCTATGAGAAGTGTCGTGAGGACATTGAAGAACTGATCCTCGAATCCGGCTCACAGGCAGCCTTCGACCTCGGCATTCACGACATGGCCGAGCCTCTTCTCGAGCATCTTGGCCGGCTCCGCTTCCGCACCAGCTACGGACAGAACCTGCTCGTGCATTCCAAGGAGGTCGGCTTCCTCGCTGGCATGATGGCAGAAGAGCTCGACATGGATGTTGCCCTCGCCCGCCGTGCCGGCCTGTTACACGATGTGGCCAAGGCCCTCGACCACGACACCAATGCGGACCCCTCGCAGGCCAGTGCAGCGTTGGCTCGCAAGAGTGGCGAGGGGCCCGAAGTGGTTGAGGTGATTGAGACCCATCGGCAAAACCAGCCGGGTCGCTCCACCATCGCCATTCTCGTCGAGGCGGCCGACGAGATCTCCACGCATCGTCCTGGGGCGCTGAAGGAAAAGGTGGAGGATCACATCAAGCGTATGCATCACATCGAAGAGGCGGCCATGAACCACCCGGGCGTCGATCATGCCTTTGCCCTGCAGAATGGCAAGGAAGTCCGGGTTCTCGTCGACAGCCTGATAGTCGATGACGCCTACGCAGATCAAATTGCCGAGAGCATCGCACAGACGCTCGAAGATGACCTCGGCCATCACGGCCAGATCAAGGTGCTCGTGGTCCGCGAAACCCGCGCCGTCCATTACGCCCGGTAACAGCCCGCAGCCCAAGCGCGAAATCCCTTGACCCGGTTGCATCGACTCACGAGTTATTTGTGGGTCTGGCCGTCGCCACTGCACCGCAGCGACAATCGTGTGATACAGCCTTTGCTTCGTGCCACCAGAACCAGGTGGCGTACGGCCAGAGTACGACCCCATCCCCACGAACCCGCGGGACATACCTTTTGCGAATTCTTTTTGTAGCAGACATCTACGCCCGTCCAGGCCGCCGCGCCGCCGCCGAGTGCATCCCCCGGCTGATCCAGGAACGCGACGTCGACTTCTGTATCGCCAATGGCGAGAACGCAGCGGGCGGTTTTGGCATGACCGACAACATCATCCGCAAGTTGCACGCCTACGGCGTCGATGTCGTCACATCCGGCAATCATGTCTGGAATCGCCCGGAGTTCGTCCGGCGCATCGGGCAGCACGATCGTGTGCTGCGACCATTGAACTACCCCGAAGGTGCTCCCGGCAAGGGTTCGGTCATTGCCGAGGACCGCTCCGGTCGCCAGGTTGGAGTAATCAACCTGCAGGGCCGCACGTTCATGCCTGATATCGACTGTCCGTTTCAGCGCGGGCGCGCCGAGGCGGAACGGCTGCGCCAGGAGACACCGATCCTCTTTGTGGATTTTCATGCAGAAGCGACGGCCGAAAAAATCGCCCTGGGGTTCCATCTTGATGGCCTGGCGTCCGCCGTCGTCGGCACACATACCCACGTGCAGACCGCCGATGAGAGAATTCTGCCGGCGGGCACGGCGTTTCTTACGGACGCTGGCATGACGGGCGTGCGGGATTCCGTCATAGGAACGCGCTCGGACGTTGCCGTCGGTCGCTTCCTGAATCAGGTTCCGGCCCGCTTCAAGCCGGCAGATGGTATCCCCTGGTTCAGCGGTGCCCTCGTCGATATCGACGAGCACAGCGGCAGAGCCTCGGCCATCGAACGCCTGCACATCCCGGTCGAGAGCGGCGGTGCCGATGCCGGAGATGAGGACTGAGCCAACCATGAGTGACGCCTTTACCGCCGCCGGCCTGGCCGGCCCCCTGAGTGTCACAGACGTTACGGCCCGGGTGAAGGCCACTCTCGAACACTCCATGCCCTTCTGCTGGGTGGAAGGAGAGATCTCTGATTGCAGTCGGCCCGCCAGTGGCCACATCTACATGACGCTCACCGATGAGAACGCCCAGCTTGGCTGCGTGATGTTTCGTGTGCAGGCGCAGCAAATGCGCTTTCAGCCCGAACGTGGCATGAAGGTTCTTGTATATGGCAATGTGTCTGTGTATGAGCGCGGCGGTCGCTACCAATTTTACGTATACCGCATGCAGCCCTCCGGGGTCGGCGAACTGGCGGTCGCCTTTGAGCAACTGCGTGCGCGGCTCGATGCCGAGGGTCTCTTCGACGTCGAACGCAAACGGCCCCTGCCGGCGCACCCACGCGCCATCGGTGTCGTCACGTCACCCACGGGGGCAGCCATCCGCGATATCGTCCAGGTCCTGTCCCGCCGGGCCCCGGGACTGCCCGTGATCCTCATGCCAGCTCGCGTGCAGGGATCCGCCTCGCCCCGGGACCTGTGCCGTGGCATCGACCGACTCAACCGCTGGGGCGGCGTCGACATCATCATTGTTGGACGGGGCGGCGGCTCCCCCGAAGATCTGTGGCCCTTCAACGACGAATCCGTGGCCCGCGCCATCTATCAGTCGCGGGTTCCCATCGTCGCCGCCGTGGGTCATGAAATCGATCATTCGATTGCTGATTACGTCGCCGACGTCCGCGCACCGACACCATCAGCGGCTGCAGAGCTGGTCGCCCAGGAGTATGGCATCCTGCGGGAACGCGTCTCTGCACTGCGCGAGCGTCTCGTGCGGGCGGCAACATTTCGCCTCGACCGGCTGCAGCAGGATCTTGACAGCCATGATCCGGGCAGACTGGTGGCACGCCTGCACGATCGGGTCAACCAACAGAGCCAGAGTCTCGACGAAACCGTCGGACACCTGGCCACTGCGGCGGATGTCCTGCTCTGTGCCCGCCGCTCGCGTCTGGCCCGCGCCGTGCTGCGCCTGCAGGCCCGCAACCCCTTATCCAGCCTGGCCCGCGGCTTCGCCTACTGCGAACGAGTGGCCGACGGGCAGCCGGTACGTGCTGCCAGTGTTCTGGCCATCGGTGATCACCTGCATCTGCGCTTCGCTACTGGCGAGGCGCGTTGCCGAGTCGAGGAGATCCACAAGTGAGTGACCATCCCGAGCCCCCCACATTTGAAGTCGCAATGGAAGATCTCGAGTCCTGCGTCGCCCGTCTCGAAGCAGGCGACCTCACGCTGGAGCAATCCCTCGAAGTGTTCGAGCGGGGCATCGCCGCCTCAAGAGCCTGCGCGGGACTGCTCGATCAGTCACGCAAACGGGTGCAGGTCCTGGTCGAAAAAGCAGGAGGCGAATTCCACCTCGAGTTTCTCGACACCGATGACGAAGAGGCGACGGCGTCCGAAGAGGCGACGGCGTCCGAAGATGCCGGGTAACGACTCTCTCCCGCCGCGGGGACGCTCTCATGCTCACTAGATTGCGCGTCGACAGCTTCGCTCTCATTGACCACGTCGATATTGAACTGGGCGCTGGCCTGACGGTGCTCACCGGTGAGACGGGCGCCGGAAAATCGATCCTGATCGGTGCGCTCAACTCGATCCTGGGCGCAACGGTGTCCGCCGATCTCGTTCGTGGTGGGGCAAAACGCTGTGAGGTTGAGGGCTTGTTCGAGTTGGCGGACGACCCCGCCGCCCGCCTGCGTCTGGAGACGGCTGGCTTCGAACTCGACGACGATCACCATATCATCCTCCGCCGCGAAATTCGCGCTGAGGGACGATCCCGGGCCTTCATCAATGGAGCCATGGTCCCTGTGCGGCGACTGCGGGAGGCGGGACAGTTGCTCGTCGACCTGCATGGCCAGCACGAACACCAGTCACTGCTCGATCCGGAACGTCATGCCGCATTCCTCGATGGGTGCGGCGGCCTGCAGCCCGAGTCCGCTGCCGTTGCCGCCGCCCACGACACCTGGGCTCAGGCCACGGCGGCGTTGCGGCAACTGGAGAATGAGCGTCTGCGTCTGCGCGACGAGGAAGAACTGCGTCGGTACCAGCTCGAGGAAATCCACCGGCTCGCACCGCAGGCCGGAGAGGATGAGCGACTGCAGCGCGAAATTCTGGTGCTGGCCAATCAGGAGACACTGGAGGGCACCGCCCTTGGCCTCTACGAGGCCCTCTACGGCGGAGACGAATCCGTCGTCGATCGCCTCGGTCAGGCTCGCCGAGAACTCGATGGCCTGGTCGAATTCGACCCAACTCTGGCGGCCCAGGCCGAAGGCCTCGAAAGTCTGATGCTTGGCGTCCAGGATGCGGCGGCAGAGTTGCGCACGTATGCAGAGGGGTTGCAGGCCGACCCTGAGGGACTTGCCAGCGCTCGTGAACGCCTGGAGGAATTGCGCCTGCTGATCCGCCGTCATGGCACTGATCTGGCAAGCATCGTCGAACGGGCCGCCGAGTTGGAGGCCCTGGACGAGCGTTCCGGCGCACTGGACGCGGCGATTGTCATTGCAGCAAAAGACGCGGAGTCGGCGGCCAGGCAGTTCGACAAGGCCTGCGCAACACTATCCAAGGGACGAACGCGCGCCTGTGGCGAGTTGGCTCAGGCCGTTGCCAGTGGACTGGCCGAGTTGGGTATGCCCGCCGCCAAGTTCCGCGCCGAACTCACGGCGCGCCCTGAACCCGACCCCCGTGGTGCCGAGGCGGTTGAGTTTTACGTGTCGGCCAACAAAGGTGAGCGCGCCCTGCCCCTGGCGCGCGTCGCGTCCGGGGGGGAACTGTCACGCATGATGCTCGTGCTCAAACAGATCATCGCCGAACGTGACGCAGTTTCGACTCTCGTTTTTGATGAGGTCGATACGGGTATTTCCGGCCGCGTCGCCGCCGCTGTCGGACGCCGGCTGGCGCTGCTGGCCGCCTCGAGACAGACCCTCGTTATCACACATCTGCCGCAGATTGCCAGTCTTGCCAGCCATCACTTCTCGGTGCGTAAGACCGAGCGCAAGGATCGCACGGTAACGGAAGTTGTCGGGCTCGAGGGCGACGCGCGGGCCGAAGAGATTGCCAGCCTGTTGGCTGGGGACACGGTTTCAGATGCCGCCCGCCGGCACGCTGAGGAAATGCTGCGCTAGGCTGCCGATGCTGGCCAATGGACTCAGTCTGGCGCGCATATTTCTGGCACCAGCTGTTGCCTTCAGTCTCTATCGTGATGGCCAGGCCACGGGCGCCCTGACGCTGGCACTCATGTTGACTGGTGGCGCCACGGACCTGCTCGATGGTTGGGTGGCACGACGTCTGGGGCAGACATCAGATCTCGGCCGCGTGCTCGATCCGCTGGCCGACAAGATCTTCATTGGTTGTATCTGCATCTGCCTGGTGCCGTTGCGGGGGTTTCCATTCTGGCTCGTTGCCCTGCAGGGGGCACGAGATCTGGCCATCGTCGGTGTCGGCAGTTATCTCCTGCGTTCCCGCCATACGGTGATCCCTGCCAGTTTGTTCGGCAAGATCGCGACGTGGGCCATGGCGCTGACGATTCTGGCCCACGTTCTCAGTGTCGAAGCGACATGGTTGCGTCTGTCCCACGTGCTGACAGCCTTGCTGATCGTTGGCTCAGGCAGTGACTATGCCCGCCGGTTGCGCCACATCCTGCGTCAACTCGATCAGTCGCCTGCGGCGGTTTCGGACGCCAGTTCTTCGAGTCGGAGTGAAGCGTAGCGCCCCTCGCGAGAGGTCCGTCCAAAGCGCTCCTGGATTTCGTTCAGCAACTGCCGTTCGGCTGATTCGTCGCCGCGGTCCTGGTACAGACGCGCCAGATTGATGTAGGCGCCACGAAAGGTGGGATCCGCGGCCATCGCCTTGTGAAAGTGTTCCGTCGCCACATCCCACCGCGTTTGTTCTCGATATACCTGACCCAGATTGCTCAAGGTCTCGGCGAAAAGCGAATCGATTCCGAGAGCCGCTTTGTAAGCCTGCTCGGCACCGGACAGGTTGCCCAACTGGCGCCGGACATAGCCCAGATTGTTCCACGCCTCCATGTTGTCCGGCACAAGCCGCGCCGTGGTGGCCCAGGCCTTCTCCGAACGCTGTAGGTCGCCTGCATCAAAATAGACCTGTGCCAGTTGTTGATGGGCCTGAGGAAATGCCGGGTGCAGGTTGATGCAGCGCTCCAGCGCGATGCGAGCACTGTCGGCAACGCCGTACTTGCGGTAGATCTGCCCCAACTGATAGTACAGGATGGGCGAATCCGGTTGAGTGCGCAGGGCGTCACGCACCGTCAACACCTCCGTACGCAGCCGTTGCCGGGCCGGATCTTCCTCTTTGGCGTTCTCGCCGCAGGCTGCTATCAGCAACAGGCACGCCAGTCCTGAGGTGCCCACCCTCCCCATCTTGATTCTCAACCGTCCGTCTCCGTTTCTACCATTATTCCGTCTCTGCCACTATTCCGTCTCTGGCATTTTCGGTCACTGCCTTTTTGCGCCAGAGGACTCTGGCACCGTAGCGCCAGCCGTACATAGCGAAGGGAGCCCGATCGATATACGGTCGTTCGAAGGGGCGTGCTGAAATCAGCGCCTTCCAGTTGCGCACTTTGAGGAAGGGAATCGCTCCCTTTTCCGGCATGTAGATACCAAAAAGACAGGGAAACTGCAGCGGTATGGGTTCGGGCAGGTCGAAGCGATTGATGCCAAGTCTGCGGGGCACAACCAGTGGGCTCTCACCGAGCAGTTCGAAGCTCTTGGCGCCCTCCACGGCGCGGACGATCAAGAGTTTCACCGGCGTCAGTTCGCGAGCCTCGAACTCCCACGCGAACACTTCACCCCCATCGGCTTCTGGTGGGAAGATCCGCGTCGTCTCGATGATGGTCAGGCCCTCGTCGAGATTGAGGGTGTCACCCTCGGCGATATCCTTGACGCCGACAGTATCGACTTGCCAACCTGCCTCCTGAGCCCTGGCGACAGAGTCGGCAGGTGGCGCCTCCGGCGACCCACACCCCCAGACCAGCAGGCACACACCTGTTACCAGATATCGGAAACGGCATGGGAAGCAGCGCCATCGGATACCACCTAGTTGGGACATACGAACCGTTGCCACCAGGCGGAGGGTTGGACGCCCTGCTGTTGCTCAGCGTAGAGGCGCAGCAACTCAACAACCTTCAGACGCAAGGCCAACTTTCGCAGATCGATGTGTGGCATGAACAGATCTCCTTAGTCAAACATGCGAAGGCGGGTAATGTCACGCCCACTTGCCAGCAGATCGCCGGGGAAGAAGCCGAGGCCAAAATAGTACCTCAGCCTGTCGATCTTCTTGGGCGCATCCGGATCGTCCGGCGACAACCCTTCCGCCCGCGCCTGCTGGCGCTGCAAGCGGGAGCGGTTGAGCGGATGGGCAATCTGAAAGAAGGCCCGCAGGGGAATGCGATAGCTGGTGAACATCTCCAGGCGCAACTCGCCGCCTACGTCAGCCAGAAAATCGTTGGCTTCGAAATCGTCGAGGTTGGCTTCGTCGAAGTTGCCCACGGCACCGATCTCGGCGAAGGCCTCGGCGTACAGCTTGGCAAAAGTGAAATTGAGGAAACGGGTGTCCATGCGGCGGAACACCGGAAAACTGTAGGCCGTTCGAGCATAGAACAGCTTCGATCCGGATCTGGTGAAATAGGGGTAGCCGCTGAGGAAGTTATGACCACCGATATAGTAACGCAGGGGCCAGTAGAAGCGCCCTTCGAAGAAACCACCATCCGGATCAAATCCCGGCTTCAGAGGCAGATTCCGATAGGCCCCGAGGAAACGGAAGGAAACGCGGTTGTTGAATGGTAATCCCACGTTCTCGTTGTAGCTGGCGATGTACTCGTTGACCGTCAGCGCCTGGGGATCGCGACCGAAGAAGTTTCGCGGCGAGCCGTCTGCTGACGTCAATTGTGCCAGCGAATCGGCGACGGTCACCTTCATATAGCGGTAGGCGAAACTGGCGCTGCGTCCCGTCGCGTTGACCATGAAGTCGGCCGTGGGCTTGATCCTGCGGTACTGCCAGGCCAGCGTCAGATCATCGGCATCGAAGAAGTCCAGACCCTGATACCAGTCGAAGGCATTGCTGCGTTCGATCTGTGCAACGTCCTGTCTGATCAGGTCCTGCGGCAGCGACGCCGAGATGTCGACACCATCCTGAATCACGTAGAACTGTGTCTGCTGGCGCAACTGCTGTAACGACCAGTCCTCATCGTAATTGCGATGCTGGTATTGCACAAAAAACCTGCCGCGGGGGGTGACGGAAGCATCGAGACCAATAGCGAACATCTTGAAGACGTCCTTGAAGCGGTCCTCGCGGGTCTCGATGTCGATCACATAGGTTTCAGCGTTTGGAATGAGCAGATCCGACGAATCCGTCGGCACCGGGTAGATCGTCGATGTGCCGATGGTGTCTCGCGTCACCGAAGTGTTGCTGATGACGTAATCCACTTCCCGGCGGCGCAGGGCGATGAACAGGCTCGGACTGAAGCCGCGATTGTTACCCTCCACCGGATAGAGAGAACGCTCGTACATCAGCAGAAAATCGGTATTGAGATCCGTTCTCTCCCTGAAATTCTTCCCCAGAATCGCCTGGCCCGTTAACTGATCGCGACCGAAGATGTTCGATGCCTGCAGGAAACCTCCGGCGCTGATCTGGTTCAGGCCGAACTGGTTGCCGACGAAAGTCGGGCCCATCTGCACGATGGGGACCAGGTCATAGATGCGGCGGCCAAAAGCGGGCGTGACCGTATACTCATCGGCCAACGGCGGCAATTTGATCTTTGTGAAGTAGTCTCGAGGAAGATTCTCACCCCAGTCGACGGCGCGTTCAAAGTCCTCCGGCTCTATGCGGAAGAGATCGAAGTCATTGGCGTGATAACCGGCGTAGACAATGCTCCCATCGGCGGCCACAGCAGGTGTGAAGGCACCACCGACAACGTTGGTCAGCTGCACCACGTTGTTGGTGGCCAACTCATGCCGATACAGATTGAATACACCCGACACATCGGAGGCGAAGATGTAGCCGCTGCCATCCGGCAACCAGTAGGGATCACGCTCGTCCGCTGCCGTCGCCAGCAGCAGGTGAAATCCCGACGTGTCAGCTGCGGGAATCGCCAGCGAGTCTGGGAAAACCTTCAGTGAATCAGCGACCACCGTTCGGTCCCGGATGCCCCAGTCCTTGGGCCGTGGCGGACTGTCAGACCGCATGACGGCGATATCACGATCGTCGCCGCGGAAGATGCTGAACAGCAACTGCGAACCGTCAGGAGACCAGCGAGGGGCATAGACCTGGGCGCCATCCTCGAAATTCGTCAGTTGCTTCAGGCCGGTGCCGTCGACGTTGATGACGGCAAGATTGGCATTGCCGTCCGCCAGGCGCGCGAACACGATCTGCTGCCCATCGGGGGACACGTGCGGATCCCGGGCGCGCAAGCCGGCACTGAGAAGGTGCTCCTTTTCGGTGTCGAGATCGTAGACGGCGAGGTCGTTGCGCTGCCGCTTGTTACGCAGGAAGTAAACCTTGCGGCCATCAGGAGACCACGAGACCCGCGTATCGACGGAGCGTTCGATCGTCGTGTTGCGGCCCGTCTCGAAATCGTGGATCACGAGTTGCGGAATCCGGTAATCCCGATCTTCGCTGGAGATAAACGCCAGCTTGGTGCCGTCCGGCGACCAGGCGGGGTGATAATCCAGCGTGCCGCCATTGACCGTGTCGCCCAGGTTCACGCCCTCATGGAATCCGTCGCCGCGGATCTCAGCCACTTGCTGCGTGTACTGCTCACTGAGATAATTGACCCAGTCATCGTACAGTTGCTCGGCAGAGATCCCCAGGACCCGACGGATGGCCACCTCGAAGCTGAGAAAACCGATGTGTTCCTGCAGTTGATTGACTTTGTCCCGCCCGTACTGATCGGCGATATAGACGAGCAGGCCGAAGCCCTGGTTGTAGACCATCTCGCCGTAGTACCCACCGGTGCGGTTGCTCAGCGTGCCCATCTCGGTATACGAGTGCATGTCGTGTTCGAGCACGGCCATGCGCAGCACCATATCGCGATGGGAATCCCAGGTATCCCAGCCCAGAGCGTACGGCCCCATCTGAGCAATCCCTTCAACCCACCACTTGGGGGTGTTCATGTAGTACAGGGGCAGGTCGAAGCTGATGTCGGGATTCGAGTCGAAACGACTGATCTGCAGCAGTGCGAAGCGGAAGGGCCACTTCTTGCGCGCCTTGTCCAGCGTGATGACGTGGGCGATCTCGTGCGTCAGAACATTACGAATCCAATCATGTTCACCGCGGATCTCCCAGTCGACGTTGGAGGCCCAGATGTTGACTTCGTTGGTATAATCCGAAGCCGACCCGTTGCCGTAATCGGAA
Organism: uncultured Gemmatimonadaceae bacterium; assembly: GCA_937919035.1. Taxonomy (GTDB): domain Bacteria; phylum Latescibacterota; class UBA2968; order UBA8231; family UBA8231; genus UBA8231. The sequence continues at coordinate 466 of CALFPI010000456.1, read as the reverse complement.
TCGTCGCGCACGTTGATGTGAATCGGCGCGTATTCATCGTAATACTGGAAAGCCGCTGCCAGTTGCGGAAAGATCTCCTCTGCGACCTCGGCCACACGTCGAGCCGTACGCTCCGTGCCGGACGCAAAGGTGATGTAGTAGTGGTCGGTATGAATGGTGCGTGATTGACTGTGGGCGTCGCCAGCCCCCAAGAGGGTGGCGACGAGTACCAGGGTCCTGAGGGAAGGCGTCAAAGACGGCCCACCTTTCTGAATTTTACTGAAGTTATTCACCGTAAACCCCGTAAGATACTGGCGCCCTCTGAGAGAGTCAAAGCCCTCTGATGGTCCTTTTTTACTCAGCGGTACTGTTCGATGTCGCCCCGGTACTGCAGGCCCAGAACTGTGCGCGAACGCCCGACGTTGCAGGTGTCGGCCGCTTCTGTCGTACCGACGATGTGAAAGATGTCGAAGCCGATGTCAGTACC
>CALFPI010000455.1 GCA_937919035.1 uncultured Gemmatimonadaceae bacterium | reverse complement strand
CCGAACCTGAGTCTGGACCTTGACGTCTGCCCAGGTGCCAAGGGCACGTTTGGCGGCGGGTTGGCTGACGGCAAGATGGATCTGGGTCGCCTGTTGGAAGGCCCGTTCCGAGCGCCCATCGTCGAGCACGACCATCGACTGGTGTGCGGCACTGTCGACAATGCGTATGGTACCGGCGACGGGTGCCGTGCAGACCACATCGAAGGTGACCAGAGCGGCCGAACCGCTGCGGTAGCGAACACCGCCCGGACCCAGCACGACAGAATACGTAAGCAGAGCCACATCGGCAGGCAGCCCGTAGATGTGCTGGGCGGCGACTTGTTTGTTGGCGAATTCCAGGCCATCGATGAACAGCCCCGGGGCGAAGGGGCGGGCCGGGGCTTGGTCGATGACGGCAAGGCCCGGCGCCGGCAGACTGACGTTTAGAGCCACTCCTGCGGCGTGCAACTGGCCCAGATGGGTGACGATTTCAATTGTCAGCGTATCACCAACGTAGGCGCTGATTTCGGTGGCGCCCGTGTGCAGCTGGCGCAATTGTATGCTCTGGGCGCTGGCGCTGGCGCTGACGGCGAAGAGCAGGGCCAGAACGACTGTCCGTCGCATGGGTGGGCCTCCGGAAAGATCGGTAGAACGTGATCCGTCGCGTTATGTACGACGTCGCGGTGTCACATGTCAACGTTGGAGGACGGTGGTAGCGCCTCAGGCAGCCTGCGCCACTTCGGTGCGTAGCAACTGCCGGAAGGTCTGCTGCTGTTTGGTCACTGACCCGGTATCAGCCGTCGATCCAGAGCGATCTGTAGAGCAGGCGCTCATCGTGGTAGTGCGGTCGCTCCGCGTGGCCGTTGACCACAAAACCCCACGTGACGATCTGTTGTGCCAACGTCGGACCGGACAACAGCGCTGGCACTTCCTCGCTGAAACTGCCAACGATGAGTCGCCCCCCGGGGGCAACAACATGGTCCAGCAGATGGCGCAACAGATCGGCGCGCCGGCGCTGCGGCACGTACTCCAGTCCGGTGCGCACAAAGTCATATCGTTGCGGCGGCAGCCAGTCGATGGCATTGCCCGTGTGGATTCGATGCGCCCAATGGGGCAGGCGCCGTCGTGCCAGGTCCGCCAGTTGCGGCGACAGGTCAAGGCCGTGGGGTTCGATGTCGACGCCGGATGCCGCCGCCCAACGACGCACAGACTCCATCAGATAACCACTGGCACAGCCGACATCCAGAAAGGTGCCGCTCCTATGGAAGGCATCGCAGATATGGCTGCGGGCGACACGCCAGTGGTCCTCGTCGCCGCTGTGTCCGGACTGGGAACGCGGGTTGTCACCCGCCAGATAGGCGGGGGTGATGACAGCATCGCCGCGGTTGTAGTACTGGGCCTCGGTGATACGTCCTGCTGCCAGGTCGGCTTCGGCGTTGGCGAGCAGGTCGTGGGCGCGGTTCCTGGCGTATTCGATGGGTTGTTCTCTGGCGTCGTTCATACAACCAAGAGACCGGCGGGAAGCGAACATCGTCAAGCGGAAAGGCGCCCGAACAGAAGAAACCCCGCCATCATTTGCGATGGCGGGGTTTCTCTACAGAATCAATCACCACTGTGCCGAAACGATAGGGTCCGTCGGACCTGTGATCGTTTCGTAAGGGCGGATGCACCCGCCGCCGCTTCGGCCACCTCATCCACTCCCACCCCGTGTCGTCGGGAGGATGGCTCGAATGCCGGCGGGTCGTGACGCCGCGATAAGTTGTTGTTCCCCGGATCGGGTGCTCGGTATGAGAGCCGAAGGTCCCGTGAACGTTATGCGGGAGTGCCTTCCTGAACCGGGGCCAGATCGCAGCGCGATCGACCGACCAGGCCGTAGGCCTGTACGGGTGTCGCCGGAGTTGGCAGTTTCGTCAAAACGATGGTTCGGTGCATCTCGACGGGGTGCTCATCAGACGAAACCGCAGGGTCTCAGTCAAACGCAGCCTCCTTGAAATACGCGAACAGAACCTCTCGAACGCTCACTTCGACAGTGACCAACCATGCCACTTCGATCTCGTCCGGTCACTGCCATCGACCGCGCCTTCGCGGCCTCTTCGCCTCTTATCCAAGGCGGCTGTTCCACTCACTTCATCGTTGTGGTACGTAGAATACCAAGCCAGTACCGGAAGTCAAGAACTTTTCGACAGCGGCCCTCAAAGCACCATTCCCAACCGCAAAAGGAACGCGCAGCGACCTTGGCGCGAGGCAAGACAATCTGCCGTGTGTGCCACCGGACGGACTCGGGACAAGCTACCTTACCTGGCGTCGACCTGAGTCACGCTCTTGATAGACGATGTGGATTTCGACCCCATGCGATGCTTTCTGTTGATCCTGTTGACCATAACGCCGGTTGTTGCCAACCCGGAGATCACCGTGCAACTGCCCGGCGACGCAACGATGGACTTCGTCTGGGTTGAGGCGGGGGCTTTCACCATGGGTATGACGGCAGCTCACGTCGCTCGACTGCTCACCGTCCTCAATGAGCATACAGAGGGTGGTGGCTTCCGCCTGCCCACCGACGCCGAATGGGAGTACGCCAGCCGGGCAGGGACGACATCCTTGTGGTACTTCGGTGATGATGTCGCAGGACTCGCCGACAACGCCTGGAACAGAGACCTGACAGCCCCGCAGCCGGTGGGCACGAAACAGGGCAATCCCTGGGGCCTGCACGACATGCACGGACTTCGACGATGATCTGTCCGGCGCCGGGTTGCGTCTGGTGTTCGCGGCCGCCAATCCCACAACTATCGCTGACGATGGCTGGGCATCGGTGAAGTCTCGCTAGATGCCGGCGCAAATGCAGCCAGAAAACACGGCTGCAAGCGCCGTTGCGCCCACGCGTTCAGATCGGTCGAGCTTGTCCGAGGGGACTCGACGCCCGATAATGGCGGCCATCGTTTCCATCTGTTCCTGCCACCATTGGAGTGCTGATGAAGATCACGCATGTCGATCTCTTCGAAGTCGAGATCCCACCGAAGCCGCCGCTGGTGTACTACATGCCGAAGATCTACGACATCACCCTCTGTCGCATCCGTACCGACGCGGGTCTGGAAGGCTGGGGCGAGTACCAGGGCAAGCCGGCGCGCCATCAGCAGGCGGCGGCGGCGCTGCTGGGCGAGAATCCGCTGGTGCTGGATCCCTTCCTGCAGCCGGACCCCCTGACCTGTGGGCTTCTCGACATTACCGGCCAGGCCATGGGTGTGCCCGTGTCGCGCTTCTTTGGCGCCCGGATACGTGAGCGTGTGCCTGTGTCGTACTGGTCGGCCCACATGACGCCGGCAGAGGTCGCGGCCCAGGCGGAGGAGGGGGCGCGCCTCGGTTTCACCCACCACAAGCTCAAGGCCCGGCCCTGGGATGTGGTCGAGATGGTGCGACTGATAAAGGCCGCAGCGGGGCCGGAGTACCGGATCATCATCGATCCCAACACGAGTTTCGAGCATGTGCACGTGGCAGCGCGGCTGGCTGACGAACTGGAAGAGATTGGCACCGTGGAGGTTTTCGAGGATCCCGTGCTCAAGGACAACCTGGACTGGTATCGCCTGCTGCGCGAAAAGACCCACATTGCCCAGGCCCTGCATCTCGGCGATCCGGGCCAAGTCCTCAGAGCACTGAAGCATGAATGTGTCGACTACCTGTGCCTTGGCGGGCCGGCCCTGCAAGTGCGGCAAACGGCGGGTCTCGCTGCCGCCGCCCAGGTGCCCTGCTGGGTACAGATGGGCGGCTCATGTCTGGGTGTACTCACAGCCTACTCGGTTCATCTACAGAGTACGATTGCCAATGCCACGATGCCTTGCGACGAGCATCCTTTCAAGCGGGTGGATGACGTCGTCACCGACGGGATCGTTATCGAAGCGGGGCACTTTCACGTGCCCACCGGGCCGGGCCTGGGGATCGTTGTCGATATGAAGCGGGTGGAGCAGTACCGCGTCGGTTAGTCACGCGCGAAAGGAACCACGCGTGCTTCCAGTTCAGTCTGTGGTGACGATGAGTTCCGGCGCCGGGTGCGGCAGGATGGCACCATTGCGCATGGCCCAGCGCAGGCGTTTGACGTTGGTCAGTTGACTGATCTGGGCAGGGCTGACCCAGACAGCACCCACGCCGATACGGCCCTGGTCCGACGTATTGGGGGGCGAGTAGTGCCACATGCGGCTGTGCCAGAAGACGGCGTCCCCCGGCTCAAGTGGCACGTGCTCCACCGTCAGATCCGTACACTGATCCCGCGGCAGCTCCGGGTGGATGGAGTCCTCGTATTCAACGTGGGGGACGATCGGTCCCAGATGTGAGCCGCAGACGAACTGCAGGCAGCCATTGGCCCGGGTTGCGGCATCCACGGCGAGCCAGCCATTCATGGCGTCGTCGTTGCGGTCCTGCCAGAGGCCGATGTCCTGGTGCCACGGGGTGGCGCCACCGACACGGGCCGGCTTGAGAAAAGCCGAGGCGTACTTCCGCAGGATGTCGTCGCCAATGAAGCTGCGCACGACATCAAGCACCGGGGCACCGGCGTACCAGTACTCCCACAGCTCCGGCAGCAGGTCGAGCTGGTTGAGTTTGCGAAAACGCTCGTGCAGCGGCACGGCGGCGAGGCTGGTCCCGGCGCCCTCCTCCAGGATCCTGTCGTGGCCATAGTCGCCGCTGGCGGCAACCTCACCGGCCTTGCGCAACAGGGCGCCGCGGATGGCCTCGGTCTGCCGGGTCGTCAGCAGCCCACGAACGATGACATACCCGGTGGCGTCATCGAAGCGCGGCGCCATCGTCAGTCGGAAACGCCGTTGGCTTCGGCGCGCTCCCACTCGGCGGTGAGACTTTCCACTTCACGCTCCAACTCGGAGCGTTCGATCTGCAGGTCCTTCACCTCGTTGGCCGGGGTATTGTCGTAGAAGCGAGGCGCACAGAAAGCGGCATCGATTTCCAGCATGCGGGCTTCGGCGGTTTCGATGCGGCCGAGCAGTTTCTCCTGCTGCTGGTCGGCCTGGCGCCGCTGGCCCTTCGACTGCTTGCCGTTCTTCGGCTGGTTAGCGGTCTTGCTGGAGCCACCGTTGCCAGAGCCGTTGCCGGCGTTGTTCTCGGAGCCCTTTTCGGAGAGGTTTCTTGAGCTGTTTGTCGGCCTGTCAGCGGTTTCAGCCTTTTTCTTCTTGTCCGCTTTGGCCTTGAGCACGACGCGGTCTGCATCGAGGTGGTCGTCGCCGCAGAAGTGCACGTACTCTTCGTACGTGCCCTGGAAGTCACGCACCTCACCCGGCTTGATTTCAAGGATACGAGTCGCCAGCTGGCCGACAAACCAGCGGTCGTGGGATACCAGAATCAGGGTTCCCTCGAAAGCCTGCAGACCCTCCACAAGAGCCTCGATCGATTCAAGATCGAGGTGGTTCGTGGGCTCGTCGAGGACAAGCACATTGGGTCGGGCAATGGCAAGCTTGGCGAATACGAGGCGTGCCGCTTCGCCCCCCGAAAGGGACTCGAGACGCTTCTCGACATCGTCGCCGGTGAACAGCATCATCGCCAGGTGGCCGCGGACGAAGCCGATCGTCTGGTCCGGGCAGGTATCCCAGATCCATGACTCCGCTGTTCGATTCGGGATGCTGAACTGTTCTTTGTGGTCCTGGGCGAAGTATCCGGGATGGGTCTCGTACCCCCACTCGATCTCGCCCTCGTCCGCCGCCAGATCGTTCATGATGATCTTCAGCAGTGTCGACTTGCCGATGCCGTTGGGGCCCATGATCGCCAGACGGTCGCCGCGCTGGACCTGCAGGCTGACACCGGGCAGGACCTCGTTGTCGTCGAAGGCCTTCTTGATGCCCTTGATCTTGAGCACGTCGCGACCACTGTCGCGCTTGGGGCGGAATTTGAACGTCGGGTAGCGGCGCGAGGACTGGGGCAGTGCGACCAGCGCATCCGATTTCTTCTCGATCATACGCACCTTGCTCTGTGCCTGGCGCGCTTTTGATGCCTTGGCCTTGAAGCGGTCGACGAATTTCTGGTGGTGGGCGATCTCCCCTTCGCGCTTGGCGATTTCCTTTTCGCGACGTTCCCGTTCGCGGAACTTGGCGTTGAGGTAGGCCGTGTAGTTGCCTCTGTACTCGGTGACTGTGCTGTAGTCGACATCGAGGATGTCGGTGCAGACGTTGTCGAGGAACCGGTGATCGTGAGAGATGACAACGACGAGACCGATAAAGTCACGCAGAAAGGTCTCAAGCCAGCGAATCGACAGGATATCGAGGTGGTTTGTCGGTTCGTCGAGGAGCAGCACATCGGGGCTGCCCGCCAGCACCTGAGCCAGCAGCACGCGCAGCTTGAAGCCGCCGGACAGTGTCGACAGGGCATCGTAGTGGATGTCCGCCGGCAGACCGAGGCCTTCCAGGATCATGGCAGCGCGGGCTTCGGCGGTGTAGCCGTCGTAGCGCTGTACGAGATCTTCCAGCTCGGAAAAGCGATCGGCGTCGAAGTGATTCTCGGCGTCGGCCAGGAGTTTTTCCTTCTCCTCCATGACCTCCCACAGTTCCTGATGGCCCATGAGAGCGACATGCAGGATCTTGCGATCCTCGTAGAGGAACTGATCCTGACGCAGGATGCCGAGGCGCAGGCGCCGGGCCATGGCTACATCGCCCGCACTGGGCTCCAGATCACCGGTGAGAACATTGAGCAGCGTCGTCTTGCCGGAACCATTGGCGCCGACCAGGCCATAGCGCTGGCCGGCGTTGAGTTGGGCCGACACATCGGCGAACAGGGTGCGATCGCCGTAGGTCTTTTCGAGGTTCGTTATAGAAATCATAGCCCTTGAATGTACGAGATGGCGCCAGAAGCGGAAGCTCTCTGCAGTGTTGCCAATGGCGAAGAGGACGACGACACTTCCCGCAGACGCAGCAGACGCATCGCCACCGACAACCGGAGCACCCACAACGCCTCAAGCGACAACACCGGGGACTCGAGCCGGGACCCAGGAACCGATATGGATGTGCCCCGTCTGCCAGATGGCTTTGGCGCGGGTCGAGGGTGGCTTTGCCTGCGCCGCCGGCCACAACTTCGACATGGCCCGCGAGGGGTATGTGAATCTCGTACTGGCGCAGCACCGACGTTCGGCAGCGGCGGGGGACCCGAAGGAGAGCCTGCGGCATCGGCGTGTGTTCCTCAATGCCGGGCACTATGCGCCTCTGGCGCTGGCGTTGGTCGACCTGCTGGCGGCAGAGGCACCGCAGAGCATCCTGGATGTGGGCTGTGGCGAGGGGTACTACCTGCGGCAGCTGGCCGCCTGTGCTGAACTTGCAGAGGTGGATCTGTATGGAACAGATGTGGCGAAGGCGGCGATTCGCCTGGCGGCGAAGGCGGCGTCACCGAACAATGATGGCGTCGATTACGCCGTGGGCAACACCCACCGCCTGCCGGTGCGATCCGGTTGCCTTGGCGTGGTACTGCAGGTTTTTGCCCCGGGGGCGTCCGCAGAGATACGCCGCGTGTTGCAGGAGACAGGTCTCTACATTGAAGTGAAACCAGGGCCTCGACATCTGGCAGCCTTTCGCGCCCTGGTCTATGACCAGGCGCAGGTGTATGCGGAGGCAGAGATTCCCGCGGGATTCCACCTGCAGGCTCATGAGCGCATCAGCTTTCCCCTGCTTCTGCCGCACGCGGATGACGTAGCAGGCCTTGTCGAAATGACGCCGTACAAATGGCACATGAACCCGGAGACGTACGGGCGAGTGCGGGAATTGCAGGGATTGCACGACACGGTGGAATTCTCCGTCCGCCTGTATCGGCCCACA
>CALFPI010000454.1 GCA_937919035.1 uncultured Gemmatimonadaceae bacterium | reverse complement strand
CGGCCACCGAGACTGAGCAGGCGCCCCAGATCGGGTCCGCTGATCTCCAGAGCGATGGCACGGCCGCCACCTATGCCCTGAAAAAGTCCGGACTGGCGGACGATGGCGATCATGCCGGGAATGGCAAACAGCGGCTGCTGGATGATGGGAATGATTTCCTTCACCCGTGACGGATCGCCGGCGCGGGCGCCCATAAACGCGGAGCGCCCGAAGGCGACATAGAACATGTGTGGCACGAGGGGGCCTTCGATCGCGGCTGCCTCCGGTGACCCGGGCTGGGCCTCCCAGCGCGGCCGCAGCACATCTTCAATCTGCTGGCCTACCTCGATCAGCTCATCGAGACTGTAGCCGGGTGGTGGTAGCAGGATGCTGAAGATCAGGTTGCGATTGCCCGTGGGCAGGTATTCGGCTTTGGGCAGCAGCGTCCAGGCGGAGATCACCGAGGCGCCAATGAGCACAACCACGACACTGACGCGCAGGGCCGTGCTGCCGCTGATGTGGTAGACGCTGTCCGAGATGGCGCCACTGACGCGACTGCCGAAACGGTCAAGGATGTTGCCGCCGCCGGCACCGCGGGATTGCACGCGATTGCGCATGAGTCGTGCCGACATCATCGGAATCACCGTGAGGGCGACAACAAGACTCAACGCTACAGAGGAGGATACGGCAATGGCGATATCGCGGAACAGTTGCCCGGCTTCGTCCTCGATGAAGACGATGGGCAGGAAGATGGCAATCGTCGTCAGCGTGCTGGCAAGCATGGCGCCCCAGACCTCTGTGGCGCCATCGAAGGCGGCACGCACACGGTCTTTCCCCATCTGCCGGTGCCGGTAAATATTTTCCAGCGCCACGATGGCATTGTCGACGACCATGCCCACTGCGAAGGCCATGCCTGCGAGGCTGATGACGTTGATGTTGCGCCCCACGAGAGACATCACCAGAAAAGTGCCAACGATGGAGATCGGGATCGTTGTGATGATGATGAAGACGGTGGAAGCGGAGCGCAGGAAAACGAGCAGCACCAACGTTGCCAGCGCGCCGCCGACGACGATGTTGCTGCGCACAAGATCGATGGAGGCGTTGATGTACTCCGTCTCGTCGTAGACCTGGCGCAGAATCAGGCCTTCACGCAGCAGGGGGCCCTCGTTGAATTCGGTGAAGGCGGCACGAATGCCGTCCATCACTTCCAGGACATTGGCCCCCGTCTCGCGCGTAGCGTTGATGGCGATGGCCTGCTTGCCACGCTGTCGAACCGTCACCGATGGACGCTTGTAGCCGAGTTCGGCGCGCGCCACATCGGCAACGAGCACACGGCCATCGGGGCCGTCACGGATGACGACGTCTTCGATCTGGGCCGGTGTTGTATACTGGCCCACGGTGCGGACGATGTAGCGGCGCTTGCCCTCATCGAAGGAACCACCACTGATATTCGAATTTTCGGCGGTGATGGCTGCTGCCATCTGATCTACGGTGACGGCGTGTGCTGCCATGGCCGCTGGATCGACGATGACCTGCAACTCACGCTCAAATCCACCATAGACGTTGCTCTGGGCCACACCAGGGACCCGCTCGAGACCGCTCTTGACGAGATCTTCGACGAAATCGCGGTAGGTCTCAATGTCGACCTCTTCATTTCCCGGCAGCGGCTCGAGGATCAACCAGGTGATGGCGCTGGTGTTACCCCCTGACCCGGACGTAAGCACGGGCTTGTCAGCATCGAGCGGGTAGCCCGTCACCTGATCGAGTTTGTTGGACACCTTCAGCAACATGGCGTCCGGGTCGAGGCCGACGCTGAACTCAAGCACCACCTGACCACGGCTGTCAAAGGACTCGCTCGTCATCTTCTCGAGCCCCTCGACCGCTTTCAGCTGTTCTTCCTGGCGCTGAACGATTTCCTGTTCGATTTCCTCGGGGCTGGCGCCTGGCCAGATGGTGTTGATGGTGACGACGGGGCGGTCGACGTCGGGAATCAACTGGACGGGGATGCGGTAGAGAGCGATCAGCCCGAACAGGGCAATCAGCATGACGCCGACGATGACGCTGACGGGACGTTGGATGGCTGTGTCGACAAGCTTCATGTTGTCTGCCCGCCCTTACTGCAACTTGCGCAGGACACGCACGGTCTGACCGTCGCGTATCCGTTCATTGCCGCGCACGATGGCCAGGTCACCAGCCTGCAGTCCATCTCCATGAATGGCAATGTCGCCCTGGGAGGCCAGTCCCGTAGAGACCGCCTGCAGGGCCGCGGCACCGTCACGTACGACGAAGAGGTGGGCACCCATGGCATCGGTGATGATGGCGTCCTTGTGTACGAGCAGGTCCTGCGCTGATTCGGCGATCGCCAGATGTACTGTCGCTGACATGCCGCCGCGCACACGCCGACCTGGATTGGCGAACTCGACGATGACAGGAAAGGTGCGCGAGTCCGCGTAGCCCTGAGCCAGCACAGCCACGATCTGGGACTGGATGGAATCCGTGCCGAGGGCAGCAATGGTTACCACAGCCGGGCTACCGGGACGCAACCGGTCCACATAGCGTTCCGGAATGTTGACGTAGACTCTGGCCGTGTCAGCAGCCACGACATGGGCGACACTCTGACCACGGTCGACCCACTCACCGATTTCGACCAGGCTCTCGACCATGGCTCCGTCAAAGGGGGCGCGCACGGTCAGGTCGGCGATTCGGGTCCGCACGTCCTGCATTTCGGCACGAGCCCGATCAAACTCGGATTGCGTCGCGATCTCTTCGTCTTCGGATATGGCCTCACTCGCGCGCAGGCCCTGGCTGTGGTCGCGGCGGAACGTGCGCAAGCGCAAATCCGCTGTCACCGAAATGAGGCGTGCCTGCAGGTCATCGTTGTTCAGCAGCAGAATTCGCTCGCCACGGACAAGGGCTTGCCCCGGTTCTTTGAAGCGGGCGACGACCTTGCCCTCGCTGGCGCTGGCAACAAGGCTTGTTCGCCGCGGATGGGCCGTGCCGATCAGTTCGATATGATCAACAATGATCCGCTGCTGGATTTCGGCAACAATGACGGGAGCGGGCAGGGGGCCGTCCTGTGCATGGACTGGTAGGACCCGGACAAGGCCGATCCACGTACAGCACGCGGTGACAATGCAGAATGGCAGGTGTGTGCGCTTCACGGCAGAGGACTCCGGGCCTGAAGAGGAGGGTGAAACAGACCCGATAAGCTACGCTCCACAGAGAATCAGGAGCAAACCTTCGACAGCGGCTCCCTCAGCGTCTGAGACGATCTGCCTCGTAACGGTCGAGAAAGAGGAAAAAATCGTCGAAGCTGACGCGGCCATCCCTGTCGAGGTCAAAGCGGGCGTCGAAGCCTGGACTGAAGACGGAACGGCCGAGGTGGTCGACGAGGGCGAAGAAGTCGTCGAGATCGACACGCCCGCTGCCGTCGAAGTCCCCAGGTCCCGGATTGTTCGTGGGCGCAAGCACTTCGACAACCAGCGTTTCGGCGTCACGAGCGCCGAATTCATCGGTTGCGCTCAGGCGGACCGTCGTGGTACCGGAGAAACCTTCGATCGCCGTCAGCGTCAGGCGTCGATCCGCATCGATGCTGGCACCGATACCAGCGCCGGCTTCGGCGGACCAGCGCAACTGCCGGACGGGCTGATCATCAGTGACGACGTCATCGAGTGTCAGGTGACCCTCGGAGTTGTTGAGAAAGCTGAGTAGGCCAAAGGGACCGACGACGGGCGCTGTATTGGTTCCTGTCGTATCGACCAGACTCGAGTCTGCCGGCTCATCAGGAGAGCGGACACTGATGATCATCGTGTCGAGCCCGGCATATCCTTGTTGGTCCGTCGCCGAAAAGAGCAG
>CALFPI010000453.1 GCA_937919035.1 uncultured Gemmatimonadaceae bacterium | reverse complement strand
GGCGGCCAGAATTCATGGAGCGCCCCCGAGAGACTGGCAGCGGCAAAGACGGTCACTGTCTCCGATCCGGCCGGTACGGCGAGCACAGCGCAGGTGGCGATCCACCAGACAGGTCGAAAGCCGGAACTTCGGAAGTGGCACATGCCCGAGAGATTGGCGAGGGGTTGCCTCAGCGTCAATGGCCGGCTGGCGTCGCCCACCCTACCTTCGGCGGTTCCAGCACGAATGACCAGGAGGCAAACCATGTCCCACACGACGCTGGCTGGACTCAACGAACTCACACAGATGCTGCAAATTCCTTGTCCCTCCGGCCGGGAGGAGCGCATGGCGGCGCATCTGACAACGCAGTTGCAGCAACTGGGCGCCTCGCCCCGCCAGGATGGTCAGGGCAACGTGTGGGTGGACATTCCTGGCCGGGAATCCGGCCCCGGTGTTGCCATCGCCAGCCACACGGATGAAATCGCCATGGTTGTGACGGCGATCGAAGCGGACGGAACCTTGCGGGTACAGCGCTCGGGTGGGCTCTATCCGTTCAAGTTGGGCGAAGGGCCCGTCGTCCTCATCGGCACCGAAGAGGATGTGCCCGCCCATCTCAGTTTTGGTTCCGGCCACACCAGCGACCCCACCGATCCGGTGGCGCAGTTCAACAATGGTACGCGTGGCATCACGTGGCCGGACTGCCACCTGCTGACAGGCCTGTCACGGCAAAATCTGGCGGCTCGCGGCGTTCGTGTGGGAACCTGCGCCGTGCCGGCTGCCAGCGGGCGTGGGCCGACGTTGTTCGGTCCGGCAGAGGATCCCCTGGTCTCGGCGTGGCTCTTCGACAACCGCGGCGGCAGCCTGACACTGCTGCAGCTCTGGTCATGGTTGCGTGATGCCGGTGTCACCCCCCGTCGCACGCTGCACCTGTGCTTCATGGTGCAGGAAGAGTCGGGACTTCTCGGCGCCAAGGGCTGGGTCCGACGCAACGAGGTGGAGTGTTTCGTTGCTGTCGATTCCACACCCATGCCCAGAGGCACAGACCTGACGCTGGACGGCCGGCCGGCGACGTGGTCGCGCGACAGTCATGTGCACTTCGATCAGGGGCTGATCACGGACTTTGCCACGGCCGCACAACGGGCAGGCACCGAACTGCAGTATGCCGTCTACTCGGCGGCGGCATCCGACGCGACCGGTGTACTCCAGGTAGGCGGCGCCGAGCGCTGCGCTACGATCGGCTACCCGCGGACGAACTCCCATGGCTATGAAGTCGTGCGCTGGTCTGTATTTCGCCATCTCACCGCGACCCTGGGTGAGTGGGTGGCGTCGTACTGACGGGCAGATCCAGCGCAATGAATCTTGAGGGACAGCGGCTGGCGCTGCTCGGCTTTGGTGTTGAGAACCGTGGGCTCGGTGCCTGGCTGGCGGCACAGGGCCTGACATTCTCCGTCTGTGATACGGATGCCGCCGCCCGTCGTGATCATGCTCCATGGCAATCTGCCGTCCACGACTGGCGGCTGGGTGAGCGGGCCCTGGCGGACCTTACCGATTTCGATATCCTGTTTCGCTCGCCAGGGATTCCCGTTCGCGCCGCAGAACTGGTTGCCGCCCGGCGTGCGGGGGTGTGCATCTCCAGCGCCATCGACCTGTTTCTGCAGCTCTGTCCCGTACCGGTGGTTGGTGTGACGGGTACGAAAGGCAAGGGCACCACGTCATCGATATTGTTCGCCATCCTGGATGCGGCTGGGATCCCGGTACGTCTGGGGGGCAACATCGGCACTTCGCCGTTGAGCTTTCTCGATGAGCTGGTGTCGGCGGACCGTGTCATTCTGGAACTGTCGAGTTTCCAGTTGCAGGATCTGGGCCGCAGCCCGGCGGGGGCTGTGCTGCTGCCGGTTGCCACTGACCATCTTGATTACCACCGGACGCGCGCCGAATACGTTAAGGCAAAGGGTGAAATCTGCCGACATCAGGATGCCGCCGGCTGGGTACTGGCGGCAGCTGGATGTCCTACGGCTGGCGAACTGGCGACGCACAGTCGGGGCCGCCAGCTGACCTTCAGTGCCACGACTTCCATCGCAGGGGATGGATGCTGGGCGGAGGATGGGCAGATTCACTGGCGTTGTGGCAGTACCCATGCCGTTGTCGCCAGCACTTCCTTGCTTCGGGTACCGGGCGCACACAACCTGGACAATGCTTGCGCCGCCGTGGCGGCGGCGATGTTGCTTGGTGCCCCTGTCGACAGGGTTTCTGCGGGTTTAGAGGCCTTCGGCGGGCTGCCCCACCGACTCGAGATCGTCGGTGAGTGCGACGGTGTACTCTTCGTCAACGATTCACTGGCGACAACGCCGGAAGCGGCCGTTGCCGGCCTCCGGGCCTGGGCGCCTCGAGCGGTGCTGCTGATCGCCGGTGGATCTTCGAAGGGAGCGGATTTCTCTCGGCTGGGAGAGGCGATCGCCGCCGGCGCCGCCGCCCTGATCACACTGGGGCAGGAAGGACCCCGCATCACACAGGCGGCACGGGAGGCGGGTTACAGGGGAGCAGTGCGGGAGGACTGCCCGACGATGGCCGCTGCCGTCGAGGCGGCGACGGTGATGGCACAACCGGGAAGTGTCGTGCTGCTGTCTCCGGCATGTGCCAGCTTCGGCATGTTCACCAGCTACGCCGAGCGTGGCGAAGCGTTCCGCCAGGCCGTGTCTGGTCGCTGACGGGCAACACCGTCAGGACTAGATGTTATACATCGGAATGTGCAGACCACACTCCTTGGCCTCCTGCGGATCGATCCGGTCATCGGAGTTGAACCAGCGCCAGCGCCCGGCGCGCTGATCTTCGGCGTCACTGACGGGCGTGGAGCAGATGAAGCAGCCGATGCTTTTGTAGCCCTGATCATACAGCGGGTGTCTGGGGATGTCGTTGTCTCGGATGAAGTCCAACATCCGATCCTCCCCCCAGTCGGCCATCGGATTGAGTTTGAGGATCTGTCGCCGCGAACCGTACTCACTGACGGTCATCGCCTTGGGTGTATCGCGGCGATGATCTGACTGATCGCGTCGCATCCCCGAAATCCAGCAGTCGACAGTTGTCAGCAGACGTTCGTTCGGTTTGACCTTACGGATCTGGCAGCAGTACTCCTGCAACGTCTTGGAATCGAAGAACAGATACTCGCCAAAGCGACGGACCATGCCCTGCAGCTGCTCGGTATCGGGGCGCTGCACTTCGATATCGATGCTGTAGCGCTCCTCTAGCTGACGCAGAAAGGCATACGTCTCGGGGTGGAGTCGCAGGGTGTCGATCGTGGCATAGCGAAGTTGCAGGCCCGCCTCGACGGCCATGTGAATCATGGCGACCCCGGAATACTGAAAGCTCGTATTGAGCACAATACGGCCGGCGTTGAAGGTGTCCGTCGCCCAGCGCAGCAGGGGGAGCGTGTCCATCGACTCGAGGGCCTCGTGCTGCAGATGACTGGCGAGGCGCGCATTGTGCGCATCCCAGGCGTGCACGGGGTCGACTGCGGCATCGCCCTGGGCGGTGCTGAGCGATGGGGGTCGCGTTTGTGTCATGGATTCGTCATCACGGAACCTGGTAATATAGAGGTGGGTCAGCCGATTGAAAGCCAATTGCTGTGCTTTATACTTTTTCCTTGACATCGTACCGGCGCCCCGGATAGTTTGAACCCTGTTCGGTGGAATCGCCCCCGGACCGTAAAACCGGACCGTAAAACCGGGCCACAACGACAAAAAACCTATGCTGATTCAACTCACATGTTGCTGCTAAGCTCAGGCACTCGCTGACGATGTCGCGAATTTTCGACAATCTCGGGACGGGCCTCTCTGTTACCCGCGAGGACTCTGGTCCTACGGGTCATTGGGTCTCTGCGGGGCTCTCTACAGCGGTGGGCCATTATGGGATCCGGGTGTTCTGCGGGGCGGGCCTCGTTGTTGGCGGCGGACATTCCGGGCAGATGTCACGGCTTGCCAATGATCTGCGAGATAAAGAACAACTGGCCCCCATGGCCGCTGCCGACCACGTCAAGGTAGCCGCGATGAAGCCCCATACGGGGCCTGCAGCAGGGAAGCAAGATTCCGGAGGTTGAATCGCTGATTGATCAGCGACACCAACCGTAGGGATCAGATCCCTACGGTTTTTTTTAGGCCGGCTGCAGGCTCTGGAGAGATCAGAGATTTGCAGTCGGCCTTTTTTGTTGGCCAGCGCAGACGCTCCCGATGAATACGGTACGGGGGACGCCGTGCGAGACGCCCACGAAGACAGGGCGGGGTCCCGGGAAATGGTGCAACAGGTCGCAAGAGTAGGGCGCCCGGACCGATGCACCGATTTCCCACTCACAGACCCGGCGGACGGCCGGCGCCCTGAGGAGGCCGCCGCAGTTCCGCCTGAATCAGGGAGGCCGCCGCGATGATGGCTGTCTTCCACTGTAGCAAAGGGAAGAGGCACAAGATGCAGAAAGTTCCCGTCGAGTGGATCGAGCGCGCCGCTCGCGTCTACAACAGCAACGCTGATGCCTGCAGGGCTCTTGGCATCGCAGGTGGTACCTTTGGTCGCCTGTGTCGACAGTATGGGATCGAGACACCCTTCGCCCGCCAGCGCAGCGCGCGCACCACGGCCCGCAGGGCATCCTGACCAGGTCACGGGCCAAAACATGGGCCAAAACATGGACCAAAACATGGACCAAAACATGGACCAAAACATGGACCAAAACATGGATCTGGGGGTCGATCTCTGACCCCTGGTCCACCGGGACAAGAGACAGCAGGAAATGATGAGATTGCTGGAAGCGGCACCTATCGATGTGGAGGCGCGCCTGGCTGCTGTCGTGGCTGAGGGCGAGGAGGTGCTCGTCCGGATCTCTACGGATATCGCCCCGGACAGTGGAACCTACGCGGCGTGCTGGGTCGCCCTCACCGCGAGTCGACTGATTCTCCTTGAAGGGGCAGACACGGCTGTGTCCGTGCCGCTAAACGAGATCCTCGGCGTACACAACGAGTCTCTCGTCGGCGGCGGGCGACTCGAGGTCGAACGGCATGACGCCCCTACTATCGTCATACCGTATACCCAGTCTCTGGGCAACAAGGTCGCCGAACTGGCTCGGGGCCTCGAGCAACGGGTCGCCGGGCGTGACTTGCACATCAATCCCGTCCTCGAGAGGCTGCGGTGTTCGCGCTGCCATCGACTGCTGCCGGAGAGAGATGGCGTCTGTCCCGCCTGCATCCGCAAGTGGTCGACCCTGAAGCGGATCTCCTCCTACTTGATGCCGTATCGATGCAAGGCGGTGGTACTGGCTATCGCTTCGCTGACGACCACCGCAGCTGAGTTGGCGCCACCACTGGTTACGCGGCATCTCGTCGATCACGTCCTGGCACCGGCGGCGCAGACAGACCCAGCAGACCTGGAAAGCCGACTCCAGCTGCTGGGTTTTCTCGTTCTGACTCTCGTCGCCATCCGCCTTGTCAGTTGGGGCGGGGAGTGGGTCCGCGGTTGGATCG
>CALFPI010000452.1 GCA_937919035.1 uncultured Gemmatimonadaceae bacterium | reverse complement strand
GCTGATACATGGTGATCTCGGAGGTGCGCACATTGCGGAACTGGGTGCCCGGAATCAGGAAGGTGCCCCCCATTGCATCGGGTGTGTCCGCCGGAAACAGTGACAGCTGGATATCGAAGTAATTGTCGCGGAAGTCGATGACGGAGTCCTGATGCATATCGGGACCCTTCATCACCCCTCCCTTCACCAAGTGGGCCGCATGGTGATCGTAGAGCGGATCGGGACCGACGAGGAGTGGATCAGGCCCCGGACCTGTGGCAGTCGGAAGGCGTCACCAAGGGCGGTCCCCTTGGGCCAGGTCTCCTCGAAAGGGGTGCCCACTGCCAGATACCCATTGTTGTGCTGCATTTCTCCCAGGCAGGCGTCGCATAGATCGCGGGGCACCATGTCCTCGAACTTCAGGTAACCGGAGGCGACGAACTGCGCCATTTGTGTCGCCGAAAGCAGGTGTTCACTCATTGCGCGGTCTCCTCGTCTTGCACCATGGGGTTGAAGCGGGACAGGACGGTCTGATACGGCAGGGGACCATCCTCGTAGGCAGCATCTCCCGGTGGGCGATGCTTCATCTCCGACATCTGGATCACCTGCCAGCCGTCACGCATGGCAGCCATGGCGTTGCGATACGGTGGCTCCTCCTCCTCGACAAGGTCCGTGATCCCCGGGCCCTTGGAGGCTTCGTAGCGTGACCAGGCAACCACCTGCGCATCGAGGCCAGGTGTGGTCTGGAACAACACGAGAACGTCTTGCACATCAGCCATTGTCAATTTCTCGATCGGTGTTGGTGCGAGTTGCTGTGGGATCGTGCCCTTGGCGGGCGGTGCGCGCACTATCATGACCCATAGGACACGGACGGTCAATCCCCGACCGTGACCGCCCAGGACCTGCCCTCACGGTGTGTCCTGGCCGAGACGACGGGCCCGCTGGCGCAGATCTGCCGCCTGTTCATGCTGGCCGAGCGCCTCGTACGCTGCCGCCGCTTTGGGATAGTAGGCGGCTGTTTCGGGGGCCATGGCGATCGCCTGCTGCAGATGGGTCAGGGCCTCTTCGAAGGCCCCCAACTGCAGCAGGCCGGCGCCGAGGTCAAAATGGCTCTGCGCCAGCCACGGCCGCAGTTCGACGATCCGTCGGTACAGATCCAGGGAGCGTTGGTGATCACCCGTCTGCCAGCGCAGGGCGGCCAGCCTGCGCAGAGCCTGGGCGTCACGCGGTCGATGCCGACACACGTCCTCCATCCAGCCAATGGCCGCCGCAGTGTCGTGGCGCGCCATGGCAAGCCGGGCCATGCCTGCCATCGCTGGCGACGCCAGCGAGTCCCGCGACAGCATCTCGGCAAGGCTCTGCTTCGCCATCGCTGTATCCCCCACATCCCAGTGCATCCTCGTCGCCACGAGCCATGCATGGCCATTGTCGGAATCCAGAGCCTTCGCCGCTTGCAGCGCTTCTGCGGCGGCGGGCCGGTCGCCATCGTTGACGGCGTTCGCAGCCATCTGCGACAGCACCCTGGAGAGGGCACTGCGCTGCGAGGTGGAACGCGCCGGCGTCTGATAGGCGGCTACCTCCCAGATTTCGATGAGGGGTCCGGGCCGCTCGGCATCGAAACCTGAGACCGGCACGTAGTAGCTGTCCATCCCATCAAATACGGCGTCGTCGTCACTCCCGGGATCGAAGCGCGCCACGCGGCGGGCCTCGGCCCCCAGACGTTGGGCGAAGCTGCTGTCAATCACCGAATAGCTCAGGCCATGCTGGTGGGTCACGATGTAGGCGCACTGGTTCTGATGGATCAGTTCGATCGATCCCTGCTCCAGTTCGCGATTGATGTTGCGCACCGCCTGCGTATAGAACGGGATCCCGCCATCCAGCGGCGTCAGCGCTGCCGCCAGTTGCGCATGTGTATCGGGTGGCCAGTAGGCGAGTAAACCGTTGAAACGCCACCACTGATTCTCGTAGGTACGCAGCTGCACGTCCCCCGACCAGCCGCCAAAGTTGCAGTAGGATGTACCGGCAGGCACGTGGTGCTGAAACCATTCGCGCGCCAGCGTCCTCGTGTCTCGCCGGGCGGAAAACTCTGCAAGACGGAGCGCTCCGAGCAGCGGCTGCGCCAGCAGCAGACCCACAACAACGGGAAGGGCCCAGCGCCGTCGGCACGGTGACAATAGACTGGAGAGGCGGCCCAGCGCGTGGCTCAGTCCGGCACCGGCAACGGCCGCCTGCAGCGGCAGCAGGGGCAGCACGTAGCGCAGGAAGACCAGATCACCCCAGCTGATAGCGACGTAGCCACCGAGGGTTGCCGCCAGCACGACCAGGTACGTCGCCTGCCGGGTACGGAGCGCCCAGAGGCTGGCCGCAAGCCATACCAGCCAGCCGATGAGGCCCACGCCCTGCCGCAGACCGTGGCCCAGATGGAACAGCGGCCCGGGATCGATGCCGAAGCGACCGGCCTCCGCATGGGCCAGTTGGAACAGGAACGTGTCGCTGAAAGTGCCGAAGTCGAGCAGCACGTAGGGTGACAGGAGGATGAAGGTGACAACGGCACCGACCCCGGAGAGCCACAGACGCCCGTCAAATGGGTGGCGGCGGCTGATCCCATGGGCCGCCACGACGCCGAGACAACAGGCAACGCCCGGGTATTTGGTGGCGCCGGCGACACCAACCAGAACACCCGCCAGCAGATAATCGCGGTATCGCGCCGAAGCCAGCAACCGCACCGAGGCGATCGTGGCGGCGGTGAACCAGAATGCCATAGGTGTGTCAACGGCGGCCAGAGGCGTCTGCCGCACGTGCACGACGTTGACTGCCATCAGCGCCGCCGCCAACAGGCCTGGCCTTGAAAGCAACCGACCCGCAGCCGTCAGTCGCCCCCCGAGGACCCCCGCCAGGATCACGGTACCAAGGCCGTAGGCAACACTGAGCCAGCGGGCCATGTCCCGCAGGGGTGTGGCATCAACGAAGTAGCGGTTGGCGAGCCAGTCGAATCTGCCGACGCCGTGCACCAGAGACTGCCAGAGGCAGTCGACGCCGTAGAGCATCCCGAGTTCGTAGAAGTGGAAGCTGGGGTAGGAGAAGACGTGGGGGTTGAGATCGCCGCTGAACAGATTCAGCGGGTAGATGACCATGAAGATCTCGTCCGGGTGCCAGACCAGCTCACCGGACCACAACGCCCAGGAGCGCAGCACCCCGGCGCCGACGAGGACGGCTGCCAGCAACAGCACCGGCCAGCGCACCGATGGAGCGAACGGCTTATAGCGCAGGAGTCGTACTCCCGTCCATCATCCCTGAAGCGTTTCTGGCCGTTCGGGATCGGGCCAGGCGCGTGCCGAGGCGAATGGCGCAGGTCATGTTCGTGGCATCCGCCACGCCGCGGCCGGCGATATCAAAGGCCGTGCCGTGGTCGACAGAGGTGCGCACGATGGGCAGGCCCAGGGTCACATTCACCGCGTCGGCAAAGGCGACCAGCTTCACCGGTATGTGACCCTGATCGTGGTACAGAGCGACGACGCCGTCGAACTCGCCCTGCCAGGCCCGCAGGAAGAGCGTGTCCGCCGGTACCGGACCGGTGACGTTCCAACCCCGTTGCTGTGCACGCGCCACCGCCGGAGCCACCTTTTCCTGGTCCTCCTGACCGAACAGACCGGACTCGCCGGCGTGGGGGTTCAGGGCGGCCACCGCCAGACGCGGTGTTTCGACCTCCAGATCGAGCAAGGCCTGCCAGGCCAGGCGCACTGTGGCGTCCAGACGCTCGGCGGTGAGCAGCTCTGGCACCCGGGCCAGGGCTACGTGGGTCGTGGCATGAATCACCCGCAGCCGGTCGCTTGCCAGCATCATGCGGAAGTCCCGCGTGTGGGTGCGCTCCCCCAGCAACTCGGTATGGCCCGCATAGGCGAAACCGGCGCGGTTCATGGCTTCCTTGTTGAGGGGCGCCGTGACGATGCCGTCCACCTCATTTGCCAGGGCCAGATCAACGGCGGCCATGACCCACTCCACCGCCAGGCGTCCACCCTCGGCACAGACGTGGCCCACCGTCAGCGCCTCCCGTTGCACCGGCACGGGACTCCACACTTCGATGACGCCGACTGCACTCGTGGCGGCGGCGATGGAGACAACCGAACGCACGGGCAGATCGACACCGCAGCTGCGAGCGGCCTGCGCCAGGATCTCGGCGTCGCCGATCACAACGGGCCGGCAGGTCTGGCGCAGGGACGGGTCCGCAAGTGAACGGGCGATGACCTCGGCCCCCACACCGCAGGGGTCGCCCATCGTCAGGGCCAGCAAAGGCAGGGGTGCAGGATTCACAGGCAACTCAGATCGGGAGAAGGCGGCGGGCGGCGCGCACAAAAACATCCTCGCCACCGAGGCCGCCTGCTTTGGTGATCAGATGCAGGCCCGCCGCGGGACCGTCCACCAGTCGGCACAATGGCACCTGTGCCTCGACACTCTCAAGCACATT
This sequence comes from uncultured Gemmatimonadaceae bacterium, assembly GCA_937919035.1. Lineage (GTDB taxonomy): Bacteria > Latescibacterota > UBA2968 > UBA8231 > UBA8231 > UBA8231. The sequence continues at coordinate 28,745 of CALFPI010000452.1, read as the reverse complement.
CACGGCGCCGACAGACAGTTCGTTGAGCAGGATGATCGCCGTGGTTCCGCCGGTAACGGCGATACCACTGAGCCTGGGATCCCGAGTACAACATCTGGCGGCGCGCGCCATGGTCCGCAGCGCCGCGTCCGGGTCTGGCTCGTCCGGCGGCACTGATAGTATGGTGATGTTCGAACCCGCCGTCGAACCGGCGGTGGCGCGAGCGGCGATACCATCGGGGGCGTCGGTTGCCGCAACGAGGATCTCCTGCACCGTCCAATGCAGATGCAGGTGCTCGTGCAGGCAATCGAGTTGCTGGCGCGTATGCCGGGCAGCGCTGCCTGCCAGGATCAGGAGCATCCGGCCCCTGCTGCTACCGGCCTGTGGTCGGGGCGCCTGTGAGCGCAGGCCGAAGGCCTCCGGGATGAAGGCGGCGAGCCCGGCACTGCCGCACAGCAGAGGCGGCCGATCCAGTCGGGCAGCCGCTGCAGCGATCGTCCGCAAATCGGATGATTCCTGGGCGTCAACGATCGCCACCGCAGGCCCGGTAAGTCGGGCCAGACCGGCGTGCAACGCCTCGGCGCCGGCGTGCACCAGAGACAGGGGCACCACAGTGGATCTGAGGCTGGCCGTCGAGGCCAGCAGGTCGGCGATCGAACTGTGCAGGACCGGCGCACCCGGGTCCCGGCTGGCCGGTGATCGATGCAGGGGCATGCCGTCCACGAAGTGGGTTCCAGCCAGCGTTGTACGTCCAGCATCGGGCAAGGCGGGCGCCAGCACACACAAGTTGCGTCGCGTCCGACACAGCAGGACTTCCAGCTCAGCGCCGATCGGACCACGCAGAGTGGAGTCGACTTTCTTGTACCAGAGACGGTCGAGAAACGGCTCGAGCCGCGCGACGGCGTCGGCCACCCGGGCGCGCGCCACCGCGGCTGGATGATTGCGCGTCTGCGTGTCCCAGACCAGCACGTCTACATCCCCCGCGGGCACACCGGCGATCTGTACCCGCGCGCTCAATCCGGCGCGGACGAACTGCAGAGCCGTGTCGCAAGCACCGGTGAAGTCATCGGCCAGCAGTATGCAGGTGGGCATGGACATCGGTGTCGGCAACCAGTGCAGCTCTTCCCTGGCAGGATGCCAGAGTGGGAGTCATCTTACGAGTGCATCACCCCGGCCCCGAAGGGCGGGACCCGGGACGCGGCGCCATCCGTTCGAAAGCAGGTAGCACGAGATGATGAAGTGGCTCGACCGCCTTCCCCTGAGTTCGTTGCTCGTCGCCGCCCTGCTGCTGGGATTGGCGCCCTTCATGCCCGAGCCGCACCTGTGGCAGAAGCTCAAGATGCTCGTTGCCTGTGAGTTGATCCGGCCCCTGGACATCTTCGATCTGTGCATGCATGGCACGCCTGCGGCGCTGCTGGCAGCCAAGCTGCTGCGTCGGCGCTGATCGACCCCGGCCGGACTCAGGCCACGCGGTAGACCCGCGCCGCCGTGCCGTGGAACAGCGCCGCACGATCCTCCTCTGACCAGTCCTGGGTCCACGCCAGAAATTTTCCGTAGAGCGTCGCCACGTCGATGCCCTGAATGCGGTCCACCGGGTAGTTGCTGGCGAACATGCACCGCTTCGGGCCGAATAGATCTATCACTTCGCGCACGAGCCGACGCGGCAGTTCTTCCTTATCCGTGTCCAGGTGATACCCCGGTGCGCAGAAGAACAGCATCGACAGTTTCACCGATACGTGAGGCAACGACGCCAGGGCCTGCATGCCCGCACGCCACATCTCCTCGTACTCATCATCCTCGCCCGTATGGAACGAGCCGAGATGGTTCAGGATGATGGGCGTCTGTGGGAGTTCAGCAAACGTCGCCGCCGCATCCATGAACTGGTGCGGGTTGCACTGCAGATCGAAGGACAGGTCGTGTTCCCCCAGCAGGGCGATGCCTTCCTTGAACACGGCACTGCGCAGGAAATCACCCCGCTCCACCTGGGGCCAGGTCAGATCCGGATTGTGCGGATGATGGTTGAGAATCATGCGCACACCACGCAAGCGCCCGTCTGCCGCCTCGGCGTGCTGATGCAGGACTTTCTCCGCAAGCTCCGTGTCCTGAGCCAGATGTACATAGGAGACAATGCCACCGGGATGGAGCCGGGCATTCATCTGGGCACTGACAAAGCGCGTCTCCTCGACTGTGTCGACGATGGCGCCGCCCGCCATCTGCCCCACGACGGTTTCCACATGTACGCTGGAGACCAGTTCGAGGGGGGCCGGCAACTGCGCCATATCGGCCAGGTACTCCGCGGCGACGTATCTCGGCATATGCTCGGCCACCGCCGTGCCGAGATTGGGGTTTGGACGTTTGCCGATGTCCCACAGATGGAAGTGCGGATCACAGACCTTCATGCAGACTCTCCGTGGGCCGTGTGGTACTCCTGGCGCACCCGCTTCGCCTCTGTCGGGGGCAGGGGAAAGATCCAGCCCCGGTTGCGGATGATCGCCTTGGCCAGTTCCGGTGGGATGGCGACGATCAATTCCGGCTCGATGGAGAATCGCCCCGTAAAGCCACCGATGGCACTGCGCGCGTGCACGCCGGAATAGTTGCTGTCCTCACCCTCCATGGCAAAGGCGCCGGCACCACCGCCGAAAACGGATTGCCAACGGGCGGAAAAGCCGTTGGTCACCGAGGGTGCCCCGTGGAAAGCCGTGTCGGTGGACACCACCATGCCCAGGCCTTTGACGGTATAGAGCATGTCATTCAGGTCGCCTCCTTCGCCGCCACAGAGGATGGCCCAGTGCAGGCGCCCAATCATCGAGTCCGCGATGAACTGCGCCGCTTCCTGCCCTTGCTTGATACGTTCGGGATCATCGTACATCTGTCCGGGACCGTAGCCGTACCCGGACAGGTAGACGAGACCGGATTCATGAAAAATCACCGAGCAGATATTGGCATTCTTCAGATCCCGCCCCATCCAGCTGTCGAAGCTGCCCAGGTCCAGATCCAACTTGCCGATGCGGTCGTACACGTCGAAATCGCGCCGCAGGTGGTTGGGGATGATCGAATTGTCGTAAAACGTTCCCATGCCTCACACTCTCCAGAATAGTGATGACTCTGGCGCCCGGTAGCGGACACCCATTTCAGGGGTCATGATGACCTGTTGTTCCTGGTACAGCGAGTCGATCCCGGCGATCACCATGCCCGACGTCAGCAAGGTGCGCTGCACGGGATAGGGCGCCTGCCCGGTAAGGATCAGATCCTCGATGTGACGTGTCAGCGGGTTGAAGAAGTCCGCCGTCGTCGAACCATGGCCTGGCATCGGCAGATACATCTGGCAGGACAGGATCTCGTCGGTAGCGCTCAGATGGCCGGCATAGTTGAAGTCCCGGATTTTCGTCAGAAACATCGACGTACGGAAACCATCACGATGCTCGATCAGATAACCCGTCATCTCCGGCATGGTTTGCTGCGCCCACTCCAGGGTCACCGGATCCGTCGGATAGCCCCCCTCCACCGGCAGGTTGTGGCTGCGCGTCAGAGCGGCGACGAACAACTCCCGCGTGCGCTGGCAATCGGCAGCGTTCAACCGATCCCACAGGGCCTCGTCCCGCAGGGCCTGGACCTGACGGATGCCGACCTCCCCGCCCTGGCGACGCTCCGACATGCATTGCGCCGTCTCCAGCGCATGGATGTCATAACTGTCGACGCCACCGTAGGCGACGCAGACACTCTCCGTCATCGGTGCACCGTAGGGCACATCGATGGACGGCAGACGCCACGTCACCGGCAGCGATGATCCGGCAAGGAAGGCGAAACCGAGACGCTCCGAGTCGGCCACCATCTCGGCGCACTCGTCCCACGTCGTCGACAGATGTTTGTCGTTGAACACGGGTACCGAGCGTCCGGACGCCTCGAAGACTTCGACGACCTGCTTGAACCAGTCGTAGCGCGGGTAGCGTGTCTGGCGCTTGTCATTGCGCGGATACTTGCCGTGCTCGGCGATGATGACGACACCATCCACGGCCAGGCTCGAGCCGCCGAGACAGAGCGCCTCAGCGATCGTGCCATACTGCTTGAGCCCGTGTTTGGCGATCCGCTGACGGCCCAGATCCCCCTCGGGGAACTGATCGATGTACACGGATGCGACCTCGACCCGTGGCGCCAGCCAGCGACCACCCCAGTTCTGTCCCTGCGTCAGACGGTCGAGAAAGTGCTGGGCGTGTGAATGCTCGCGTACCACAGTGCCAAGGAAGGCGATGCGTTTGGGCCGGGTCGCAGCGCGTGTGGGCAGACCGGTGAGCAACACGCCGGCGCTGGCCGCCAGAAATTGACGTCGTCGCATGGGGCGAATCTCCTCGTTGATGTTGAAATCAGCAATGCCGGTGGCACCCGTTCTGTTATAACGTCGCCTGGATTGCTGCGTACAGATCCGGCGACAGCGGGCCCCTTCGGGCACCCGTCACGTTGTCCTGCAGGTGATCGATGTTCGTCGTGCCAACAATGGCGGTGTGTACATGGTCGTTGTTGAACAGCCAGCGCAGACTCGCCTCGACGCGTGGCAGGTCACCGATGACGTCGGCTGACAGACGCTGCCGTCCCAGATCCCAGAGGCTGGCATCCTGCTCCGGTCGGGGCCCCTCGTAGATGGCATTGGCAATGGGATTTTTTATGATGATGCCCATATCCTTCGCCCGTGCCGCAGCGATGACCTGCGCCGGGCCTTGATCCAGCACATTGTAGCTGAGCTGCAACGTGTCGAACGCTCCCATTTCCACGGCGTGGGCGGCGGCCTCGTCATCGGCAGACAGGCTGATGAAGCGCACCTTGCCCTGCTCCTGGGCTCGCTGCAGCCCGTCGATGCCATCCCCATGTAGCAGATCATCAAGTGCTGGCGAATGCAACTGCATGATGTCAATGTAATCCGTCCCCATGCGCTGCAGACTGCGGTCGATCTGCGGCGCAATCGCAGCGGCGGAGTAGTCGAGGGTCTGCACCCACTCGCCATCGGGCTGCTGCACACGCCCGGAGCCGCATTTGGTGGCAAAGATGAACTCCTGGCGTCGATGGCCGATGTACTTGGCGATCAGCTCCTCACTCCAGCGATAGGCGGCGGAGGAATCGACAAAGTTGATGCCCTCATCCAGCGCCCGATTGAGCAACACCCCCACATCGTCGCCCGCAGCAACCGGCGTCCAACCGATCTCCCAGGCGCCGAAACCAAGGACTGATACCTGCAATTCCGTACGACCGAGTCTGCGTGTCTCCATGGTCTCTCTCTTCGTGCCGTGAGGGCAGTGAATTCCAGGCAGCTGCTTTCGATTGTCACAGGACAAGATAGGACATGCCGGGAATGCCCTCAGCGGCAAGCCCATCTCTGGCCATATATTATGGCCCCTGGTTCCTCTCACCGCTCTCGGCGGAGGCAGCATGTCGACTACGCTCGAACAACTCGTCGTCGAATACGTCCGGCAAAACCCCCGCTCCCAGAGCCTGTTCCAGCGGGCTCAGGCGTCGATGCCCGGTGGCAATACGCGCACAGGTGTCTACGTTGATCCGTTTCCGTTGTACACGCAGAGCGGTTCGGGTGTGTATGTCAACGATGTCGACGGCAACCAGCGACTCGATTTCGTCAACAACGCCACGGCGCTGATCCTGGGGCACGCACATCCTGCCGTCGTTGGCGCTCTGCAGGACCGTGCCGCGCAGGGGTCGGCCTTCTTTGGTCCCACCGAACTGGAGATTGACCTGGCCGAGTTGCTGCAGGCACGGTTGCCCTCGCTGCAACATCTCCGCTTCTGCAGTTCGGGAACGGAGGCGGTGATGAACGTGCTCCGGGTCGCCCGAGCGTTCACCGGCAAGCCGAAGATCGCCAAGTTCGAGGGCGCCTATCATGGCATCGATGACCCCGCCATGATCAGCTACCTGCCGGTCCTGGGCCCGGAACTGGGCCCGGAGGACAGACCCCACTCGGTTGCGTCATCTCAGGGGCTGGCACCTGGCACGGCGGATTCCGTCGTCGTGTTGCCGTTCAACGATCCAGCGGCGTGCGCGGCGATCATCCGGGCCCATGCCAATGATCTGGCGGCGGTGATCATCGATCCCCTGTCGACAGCGGCAGGGCTGACGCTGCCTCAGGCCGGGTTCCTGGAGTCTCTGCGGGAGATTACCTCCGCTCACGGGATCCTGCTCATCTTTGATGAGGTCGTCTCCTTCAGAATCTCGCCCGGAGGCACCCAGGGCGTCTACGAGATCGTGCCGGATCTGACGTGCCTGGCCAAGGTCATGGCCGGGGGTACACCGGGAGGCGCCTTTGGCGGCCGTGCGGAGATTATGGCGATCTATGACCCGACATCCGGACACCCGGGGATCTCCCAGTCCGGCACGTACAACGGCAATCCTCTCGTCGCCGTTGCCGGCCTGGCGACGCTCAGGGCGATGACACCGGCTGCCTATTCCCGTCTCAACAAGGCGGCACAGCAACTCGGCCCGGAGCTGGAGGAGACCTTCCAGGCAGCGGGCATCGCCGCCAGCGTCGTCGTCGCCGGTTCGATCTTCCGCATCTTCTTTCTGCGCCGTCCGCCGCACAACTACCGACAGGCGGCGCTCGATTCAGGCGCCAGACACCGCTGGCTCAACTTCTGGCTACTGAACCACGGCATCGCCACACGTCAGGGCGGTTGCCTGTCCCTGCCGATGACGCCGGAACACACGACGCGGCTCGTGGAAGAGATCCGCAGCGCGGTACGGGAGTGGCCGTTCCCGGACTGATGCGAGGGGCCCCAGTCCGGGATCAGCTTATGTTACTCCCTGCATGTTCACATGAGGAAGTTGCTGTATGAGCAGAGCGGCCAAAGACCCGCGCGTGACCTACGAGAACCAGTCCTTCGGCATGGTTTGCGATGTTGGCGCCGACATACCTCATCATGTGCTGCCCGCGGGATACCGGTTGCGGCCGTTTCGACCTGGTGATGACTCGGTCTGGACCATGCTGCAGCGGGCGGCCGAACCTTTCTTTGACATCCCGGATGATCTGTTTGAGCGGGAGTACGGCAAACATCGCGGCGACCTGCCGGACCGCATGTGGTACGTCGAGACCGAGGCAGGAGCGGCGGCGGCCAGCATCAGCGCCTGGTGGGAGCATGAGCCACCGACGCCGACGGACCGGGGTCGCATCCACTGGGTCGTCGTACACCCGGAGCATCAGGGGCGTGGGATCAGCAAGGCGATGATGACACACGCCATGGAACGACTTGTCTGCAGCCACGCCGGCGCCGTGCTGGGCACCTCGGCGGGGCGGCCGTGGGCGGTGAAGCTGTATCTCGATTTCGGTTTCCGCCCGGACCCTCGACAACTCGACAAGCCCGACGTGCAACAGGGCTGGCGCAATGTGCAGACCGTCATCCATCACCCTGTGCTGGCAGACTGGCTGCAGGGGCTGGACGGTACGCCATGAGGGTGAGTGCCGCACTGGTGGTGATCCTGCCGCTGTTGCTGGCAACCTGCTCGGATGTGCCGCGCCCCAACATCATCCTGATCACGATCGATACCCTGCGCGCCGACCACGTGGGCGCATACGGCTATGCCGTCGGCGCTACACCCTCCATCGATCGGCTCGCCGAACAGGGCCGGATGTTTCTGCAGGCGACGACCCCCTTTCCGCGGACGACGCCGGCCATCGCTTCGTTGTTCACCGGGCTGCAACCGTACCACCATGGTTCACGGGAGATCTGGCAGCCTTTCACCCGGGGAACGACCCTCGCCGAAATCCTGCAGGCCGAGGGTTATACAACCGTGGGTGTAAGTGCCAACCCCGCTGCCGGGGGGCGTCAGCATCTGGATCGGGGCTTCGATGCTTTTGTTGAGGCCGATGCTCTGCCGCAAGACTCGGCAGAGCATGTCGTCGACGCCGCCCTGGAGCTGTTGCAGCGGGTCGACGCCGGTCGCGAACTGTTTCTGTGGGTGCACTTCATGGACCCGCATTTCCCCTACGAGCCAGAGAGACTCAGCAGGCACAACCGCAGGCGCCGGAGTGCCGACGGTTGCTGGCGGAGATTGGTGCCGGTCGCCTGCGCATGGGTCACGTCGAGGGGGACGTGATGGGATTTTCCTCACGAGCGCTGCATGACTGCACACAGTTGTACGACGCCGAGATCAGCAACGCCGACCTGCAGGTGGGTCAGTTGCTGGATGCCCTGTCAACCGCCGGTCTGACCCAGGGCGCCTATGTCCTGTTGACTTCTGATCATGGCGAAAATCTCGGCGAGGATGACTTCTTCTACGGCCACGGCCCCAGTCTGCACGACGCCGCCGTGCACGTGCCGCTGATCGTCACAGGACCGGGCATCGAAGGTGGATCCGACCCTCTGCCCATCCGCCTGGAGGATGTGGCTCCCACCCTGCTGGGACTGCTGGGTCTGCCCCTGCCGGCAGACCTGGATGGCCTGGATCTCTCGGCCCGCCTCCAGGGACGTGCCGCACGGGAGACCACGCCCATTGCCCGCATCGAGGCGGGCAGCGCCCTCAATGTCAGTTACACCAAGCGCATCTTCTCCGGTCGTACCCACAGCCGCACATGTATTCACGATGAACGCTTCTCCCTTTGCGCATTTCCAGGGCGCGAAGCGCACCTGTTCGACCACGAGACGGACCCCTTCCTGGAGACGGACGTTGCCGAGCAGCATCCGCAGGCCCTGCAACGTTTGCTGGAGAGTTCGCGCCGATGGCGCCCCGAGCAAGTGCGGGAACGGGCCCTGCGGGACGGACGCTTCAAGCTGGTGGAGCGGCCCGTGTTGCAGGGAGGGTTCGTGCGTCAGCTGTATGATTTGCGGCAGGATCCGGTGGAGCGCGACGACGTGACGGCTCAATTCCCGGCGGTGGCTGAGCGGCTGTCGACTCTGTTGGACGAATGGTCGACCACCACACCACTGGCAACGCCTGCTGCCGCACCGGAGGATCTCAGAACGCTGCGCTCGCTGGGCTACATCGAGTAGCGCACTGACTCGGGTCAGTAGGCCACGGCGACAACGGTGGCGACCGCCTCCCCGCCGGAGGCGTCGGTATCGATCCCGATACGCGCGACATACAGACCCGGTGGCACCAGTTGTCCCGCCTCGTCCAACCCATCCCACTCGATTCGGTACGTCCCCGTTGCCTCGGCCCGGGTTTCATGCAGGCTGCGAACCTTGCTGCCGCGCAGATCGAACAACTCAACGCTCACTTCACGGTCGATATTGACGCGGAGCACGACGAAGGAAAAGACCGCCGTGTCGTTGTGTCCATCGCCATTCGGTGTGAACACGCCGGCTTCCTCACCCATCTTGATGCTGCCCCCACCGAGGGTGGTGAGTACGGTCAGACCCGCCCCTGGTGCCAGATCGTCACTGACAACGTCCCCCGGATCCGCCTCTTGCCAGAGGGTATCAGCACTGGAACTGGCCACCGCCAGCTGGAACGTCGAGCCGCTCAGAAACACGGTCGAGGAGAATCTCAGGCGGAACAGATCGTTGCTACCGGCTCGTACCCTTGTGGGCAGTCGGACGAGCAGCGTATCGCGACCCTGACCACTGACCTGCACCGCAAGCCCTGCCGCGTTATGCAATAGAGAATCGCCATCAAGACCGGTGAAAGCATCCGCCGAACCGGCTCTGAGCTCGGCTTCGGTACCCCGTTCGATACCACGCAGATGCAGCAAAGCTCGCGACGGTGCCGTCAGTCGCAAAAGATCGAATCCGGACCTTGCGGCACTGGCGAACGTCGGCTTCAGGTACATCTCGAAGTCGATCAACTCCCCCACTGGAACAGCCTGCTTGGGACTGATCTCCGCTGCCAGTTCGTCAGCGACAGGTGGCAATGTCTGGATGCGGATCGATCGCAGGACGGCGGCCGTGTCCGGCGTCGTCGATAACAGACGCGCTTCAATCGTCAGATACCGCCTCGGGCTCGGCGAGCGGATGCGTTCTCCCGGGCTCAGGTAGGCCTGACTCCAGTTGCTCCATCCGGGACCGGGTACGGTTTCCGTGACGATCGGTCCCTGGAAGAACGAAGGTTTGCTGTCCCATTCGGCCTTGGGCACCTCTTCGCCGCTGGACAGGAAGTAGCGACTGACTTCGCGCAGATCGTTGCCGGTACGGGTGCGGATCTGTACGGATGTTCCAGGGGGTGTATCGGCATCCCAGGTGATGGTCCGCAAGGTGCGCGAATCTGCCAGGTCGATGAGATCCGACGTCAGCACAATCTCGGGAACGTAACCGCTGGAGTAGACCTGAAACTCGGTAACGGCGCTCTGAAAACGGTGCCCGAGATGGGCATTTGTACGCCGCGCCACGTCCATGTTGCGGAACTCCAGGTAGCGCAGGGAGCGCGGCTCGAAACGGTCTTCGAAGAGGTGGGTGTCCTGATTGAGCAGGCGGTCCTCATTGCTCAGCGTTTCCCAGATGAGGCTGCCATCGGGGGCAACCGAGCCGTCGGAGCCGCGCAATTCGTACCCGTACAGGACACGTTCGCCGCGCTCGAGGACCCGCGTGATGATCCGGGTGGCGTCGATGCGCAGCAGAGCGCCCAGATCTACCGTCAGCAGCCCCCAGCCAGCGATGTCACCTACCGTGCTGAACACGGCGGCATTCCAGTTTGTCTGAATGCTGCCGTCAAAGGCCGACTCCGGTGCCGCAGTGGGGTTGCCGTCGATCAGGGTTCCACCACGATTCAGCAATCCCATGGAGACGTTCTCACCAACGGTCCAGACCTCAAGCTCTGCTAGGCGAGGCCGCTCGCGACGAAAGAACCGGAGTCCGCCCTGTTCTTCGGGTGGCAGGGCGGCGTAGTCGCTGGCCGTGACCAGTCGTTGCTCGCCGGCAATGAGCCAGATGTTCTCCACGGTGCCGCGATCGGCTGCGGGCAACGCCCCCCACACCTCTTCGCTGACCTGCTCGGCCCGAGTGCCCCGGGTGCCGGTCACCTGCAGGCGCACATACTGCGCCAGCCGGCCCGTCCAGCCATCGGTGTGTGTCTGCGATGGCTCGAGATCAAAGATGAATTCGCGCTTGTCGATGTTGGGTTCCGTGGTGCCACCAGCAAGCTGGTACTGCAGCGCGCCACTCTGATCGCCGAAAGGGTTCTGTCCCGTCGCTGTGTGGACACGAAACTGCAGGAACGGATCGGAGCGCCGGGTTTCAGTGTCCTCGACGAACCGGACCACAAGGCGCGAAGCGCTTACCAGGCGTCCCAGGTCGACTTCCAGCCACCAGCTGTCGAGGCCGTCGGTGGAGTCCGGCTCCCAGAAGGTCGCCATGGCGCCATCCATGATCCGGTCTGCACTTGTCGCCGTCGTACCGGCGAGCTTGATGCCACCCCGCGCGCGCTGCGTGCCGTTGTCACTGTAGGAATTGTTGAACAGCTGGCTGAGATTGCCGGCGATGGGGTAGCTGAAATCGGCGGCATCGGCGGCGGCATTGGTCTGTGTCGCCAGGCGCACGGGGCTGACCGCGCCCGATGGCGAGATGTTCACCAGTTGCGACACGGCACTCCATGCCTGCCAGTGCGAGCGTGTGCTGACGTCTACGGCGCGACTCGACAACCGGTATCCCTGTTGCGCTGAAAGCGGCAGAATGAGGCACAACGCGACGAGCACCACGCCCGGATATCTGCTGGACAGCGTCGGCATTCTTCGCCTCCTGAGAGTCATCGGTCAGTCCGCGGACAACCGCTCGAGAAGAGAGTCGGGCAGGGCGCCGGCCAGCTCCTCGGGATACACAGAAACCAGATCAGCATACTTGCTCAACAGTTCGTCGACGAATGCCTCGAACTGCTCACTCTCCCGTTGGCGACCCGCCAGACCCCGGGCCCGCTTTTCAATCTTGGCGAATTCGGGAACCACGCCACGTTGGCGATCCAGTACCTCAAAGACACTGTAGCCCCCGTCGACGGCGAGCGGGCCAATCAGTCGGCCCGTCTCAGCTTCCTGCGCTGCCGCATAGAGCTCGGGCATCTGCAGCCTTTCCTTGTGACCCAGACGCAGCACACCCTTCGCCTGCCACAGGGATTCGCCCCTCTTTGTGTGCGCCGCTGCCACCTCCGCCAGGGGCTGACCGCCACGGACAGCGGCGACGACCTCTTCGGCCTCATCGAGACTGTCCACATGCGCCTCAACAATGACGATCTGATCCGCCTCGCGGAAAGCCTCGGGGTAGGAATCATAAAACGTTCGCGCATCTTCCGTACTGATCTCTTCGGCTTCACTCAGCCGCATCCGGCGCAGCTCTCTGATCGCCAGTTCCACGAGCAGTTGCTGCCGCCAGCGACGATCTGCGTCGTTGTCGCCGAGGCCGGAGCGACGCGAGGCTTCGTAGAACAGCGCCGCCGTGCGGAAATTGTCGACCACAGCCGAGACCAGGAGAGGATCACCCTCCTTGGCACCCGCACTGTCACCGGCACGATCCGGCTGCACCTTGCCGGCAGATGCCAGGCCCTGCACGTACTGACCGACGCTGATGATACCACCGTCGTAGGTGAACAGCGGCTCGGCCGCTTCCTCCTCGGTCAGTTGCCAGGGCTGGACCCCGTTTGTTGCGGCCCCCTTGCTCTGCAACATCCGTAGGCCCCTGGACTGTAGCTGCCAATGGAATTCGCCGGCCAATTCATTCAGCGCCTGCTGCTCAGCCCGCCCAAGGGCGGCCGTTTTGAGCACGTTACGGATCTGAATGCGATGCTCGTCGAGTGCGACCTCCCGGCGACCAGTGAAGCGGATGATCTGGAAGCGCTCACCCTGTGGCAGCAGAGGCGAAATCACGCCGTCGGACAGGCCACTGAAAAGACTGTCCGGGATCTGCAGTACACGCGCCTGAGGCTGCGAGATGAAACCCAGCCTGCCACCAAGCTGGGCGGATGACTTATGCTGCGAATAGGTCCGCGCGACGGCGTCGAAGGGGCGGCCCTGATGCAGTTCAGCCAGCGCCGCCTCGGCCTGCGATCGTGTTTCGACCAGGATACCGGATACCTCTCGCTGGCTGCCGAGGCCAAGGCTGTCGAAGTAGGCTTCGATATCCGCATCGGTAACCTGCAGATTGCGCCACAATACGTCGCGCCGATAGCGCTCGCGCATGCGGCCCTGCCACTGAACTTCGGTCTGGATCCGCACACGGGCGAGTGTATCGAGGCCCAGATTGTGCGCCTCTCTCTCCAGCAGATGACGGGCCATGAGTCCCCGCAGGTAGGACTGACGACGACGGTCCGGATCACCCGCCGCAGAGGTCCTGGCAGCGAAAGCCTGCACGTCCCCCCGCATGATGCGAAGCGAATCAATGCGCGCCACCACCCCGGGCTCCGCCGGGGGCGCTGGTCTCTCACACGCGACAGCGAAGAGCAGAACGAGCAGCACGAAAGTTCGTCGATCCATCATTCTCAGTATGCCAGCGCGATGTGGCCGACGCGGTCCTGCGTGCCCCCATCGGATTCGATGGAGAGGCGAAACACGTACAATCCGGGCGGCAGCAGGACGTCCTTGTCATTGCGACCATCCCACTGCAATTGCGCGGCACTGCTGCCTGCCAGTTCCACCTCGAGGCGGCGTACGAGCCGTCCCGCCAGATCGAAAATGCGCAGCGCTACCGGTGTGGCTGTGGTCAGGCGCAGCAGCGAGAAGGACACCGTCGTCAGATCGTTCAGGCCATCGCCGTTGGGCGTGAAGGGATTGGGGTGGACGCGCAGATCGGACAGCAGTTCGTCGACGAGTCTTATGCGCACCATGAGATCATCACCAACCACATCGGCGGCAGCATCGCCGGCGGAAACTTGCAGAGCCACCTCGTCCGTCGCCGAATCGCTGACGGAGCCATCGAAGGGTGTGCCATAGCGAAATACGCGGGCGAGCAGATCGACTTCGAGCAGCGTCTGATCCTGCACAATGCGCGGAAAACTCACCGACCGGCTGCCATCTGCCAGCAGCGTCGTGCTGAAGTCGACGGATTGGCGGTTGATCCGCACCGCGGTGATCGAATCGATCTGGGCGACCGTGCTCAGACGCAACGCGTCGAAGCCGGACTGGCCCGCATCGATGCGGGCCCGTACTGCGTAGGTGAACAGGGTACTGGTGGAGGGCTCCACCAGCGATGGCGAAATTTCGCCGATGGCGGCACGCGCAACGGGCGGCTGTGAGTAGTCAAAGGAGAGCGAATCCAGTTGGCCGCCGGCAAGCCCTACCGAGAACAGTTGCACGCGCACCTGGACGTAGCGCCGTGGGCTCGGGGACAACAACTGCGTGCCCTGCCGCCCATCTTCCAGTTCGTATGTCTGCCAGGGACTCCAGTTGCTCAGATCATCGGTAATACCGCCGCGCTTGTCCGGGCGCAGCAGGTTGTAACTGTCCGCCGTCAATGGCTGGCCCCGCTCGTCGAGGGGGGAGATTTCGGTGCCGATCCCCGTCTTGCGCCAGTAGACGCTGGCCTGATCGTCGACACCGCTGCGAGTCTGCACGACGATCTGGGCACCCGGATCGACGTGCCACGCCCAGCGAATGGTCCCCAGACTTGCCGGTTCACCGAGATCGATGGGGGCGGAGACAAAGCTGGCCGTGGGCACAAAGCCGCGCCCAAAAACCTGCATTTCCGCCACCTCCCAGGTTTCGCTCAGGCCGCCGTTGCTGGCCATCGTGCCCGGACGCAAGCGGATGTGGCGCACCATCTGTGGCTCGATGTCGAGATCGACGACGCTCTCGAGGTTGTCGATCTCGTCCCGATATTTCGTCCAGATGAGGTTGCCCACTTCGTCCTTGGTGGCGTCGGTTCCGTCGTTGAGGAACAGCACGTATCCGCGCATCTGATTCTCAGGATGGTCGGGCCGCGTGAAAAAACGGATACGTTCCACCAGGAACGGGGCACCCAGATCGAAGAACATGGGTACTGTCCAGAAGCCGCCACCGCCACCGAGAATCACAATCCGGGGTGGATGCACAAAAGCCGTCGTTGAATCACCGTCGATGACGAACTCCGAGTCACCCCCGATCCATTCGCCGGCCAGTGTGTAGGTATTGAGCAGGCTCGACACATCGCCACCGCGAGAGCGCATGGACAAGATCAGGTTGTGCGTGGGTTCCGTCTCAAAGGGGCGGATGCTGCCGGGCGCACTCTCGGTGTTGATGAAGGAAAGAGTCCCCTGCTCCGACCAAGGCAGTCCCGAGCCACCACCGAACTGAAACACCTCACGTGCCTGCGCCGGACCGGCACATAGCAGCAGAGCGGCGACAAAGATGATTACGCCAGCCATAGCTCCCTCACGACGTGAAACAGGACGGCGGGGCTCACCGTACTTCGTGAGCCCCGCCCGTCATGCAATGGATCCTCGCTTGATCAAGCCAACAGTTGCGCTTATTCGGCGAAGGAGGCCTTCACCTGCCCCCAAGTGCCAGCCTGTACGGCTGTGGGCAGACCCGGCTCGAGAGGAGCCAGCAGGTAGTCACCGAAGACATCGGCGTTGGCTGAAGCACCAATGCCACCGAAGATCGACCAGTAGGCATCGTCGTAGGCGCCCGGATCGGGATCCTTGTCACCCCAGTTCGTCTCGATACCGACGATCTGATTGACAGCGAACTGATGCTCGGTGCTGGCTTCGGGACCGTCGGGGTGTGCGTCATCGAAGGGGACAAAAGCGACCTCGCCCTGCAGCTCGGCTGGCTCAAAGGTCCCCGCTTCACCCTTCAGATACTTGCCACCCCACTCGAGATACGGCGGCTCGCCAGCCCAGGCCTTGTCATGGGCACGCACATAGTAGCCACCAGATGCAAAGGTGGGGCCATAGATGTCATACCGCTGGCCCTGAGCGCCGGCCCAGCGCGCGACGAACTCATCACTCTCGCCACTGAAGCTGCGGAACTGACCACCCGTGTGGTCCCAGTCCGTCGTGGTCGACCACTTCTCGGTGTTGTGGACCATGTCGTCCGCCACCCAGTAGGCGAAATACGCCTTGTTGGTCGCCAGCGAGTATCCCCAAACCGTGAAGGCGTTGAAGTCGCTCAGATCGAGGGGGGCTCCGTACTGGTTGAACATGTTCTCGGCGCGGGCGTAGTAGACCTCGGGGACGATGGACCAATCACCGAAATCGCCGTCAAGCGTGGGCTCCAGGCCGGCAGGGAACTGGAACATGAACCTCACATCGCCCTGGTGGGCGGAGGCACTGACGGCAAACAACATCGTCGCCAGAGCAAATGCGGTTATGGCTCTCTTCATCTGGGTGCTCCTGCTGATGATGGAGATGATGGACGCGATCCTGAACGTCCCTAAGATCTTCTTGCTAAGCTATCCAACACACACAGGGCCTGCAAGGGATCTCCCCAGCCGCGGCCCTTGAGCGTGATCACACCGAATCCAACAACATATTTAACAAGCAATTACCGCAATATTGGCCGACGAAGCAACTGCCATTCTGCAGGTGCTGGCAGCCTCAGTTCCCAAGGCCAGCGTAGATCGTCATGAACAGGGAACTCGTCGTGCTCGACGGCAACGTCTCAAAGGTCTCTTTCTGCAGTCGCAGACCAGCGCGCACGTTGAGATCATAGCCCAGATAGGCAGAGTTGTTGCTGATCTGAAAACCGAGGACACGGCTGTTCGAGTCGGGGGCCAGCGCCCTGTTGACGGGCACACCATCCTCGTCACGGAACTGTTCGAAGTGAGAAATCTCCAGTCCGAGTTCAAGGACGGTCTGGCGCAGTACCGGGAAGCGCGAGACGAGGAACAACGTCTCGATCAGTTCCCGGCGCACCGGGTCACGTTTGAGCACCGGACGCTGCCGGAGAAACTCACTCTTCCAACGGGGCTGGATCTGCACGTGCCCGACGTCGACGGTATAGTCCGCCTTGTTGATCACCCCGATAAAGCTGCCCCGGTCCCGCAGGCCGAGGGGCGTATCGCGCTGAGAGAACGTCTCCACTTTGATCTTGTTGATCACATTCAGCCGCTTCAGGCTGCGATAGTCGAACTGCAAATAGGTGGTATTGATCCAGGTGTCCTGTGCCGCCAGTGGATCGAAGACCCGCTGCAAGGCTCCCCGGGAGTCCGTGGGCTGCACCCATTGGAGCAGGTTGTTCTCAATGTCATCCTCTGCCAGGCGCAGATATTCATACACCCGCAGACGCCCCAGGGCGGGCAGATCACGATCCAGGGTGAACATCACATACGTCGTGCGATTGTTGCCATCCCCGGAGATCTCGCGTTCATCGATGCGGCCCGCCGTCAGGCGAGCATCCGCCATCAGATGTATGCCACCATAGGCGTTGTAGCCGCGATGATCCCGCTGGTAGGGGTAGTCGGGCTCGTCATCGTTCTCGAAGCGATCGATCCAGCCGTTGTTGTTCATGTCGACACCGAAGAGAAACTCGGGTCGATCCGTGTGGTAGCGGAGAAAGGGCTCGTCGTAGTCAGGGATCAGGTTGGGACGATCATCAGTGTCGTTCTGGTTGAAATCGGAGATGAAGTCATTGTTCTCGTCGTACCCCGGAAAGATCGCGTTGTCGACCACGGGCTGACCAAAGCGTTCCCAGTCCGGCCGCCGGTCCTGATCGTCGTTGTCCTCGACGAATTCGTAGAGGTAGAGGCGCTTGTCCTCGTAGTCGATTTCATCCTGCTGCCGGGTGCCGGCCAGGAAGGTGCTCGTCGAGTAGTCGCTGTCCATACTGTACCCCTCGAAAGACACGAACCACGGGTAGGTCGTGCGCGACAGGTTCACCATCCAGGCGCTGGCCTCGTCCGTCGCGGTGGCGTGCGTCGATCGATTGACGTTGGGATACTGCCGGTAGCGGGTGTTAATGTCATACTCTCCGTACAGGTCGAAACCGAGAACTTTGCTGGCTTCCAGAGTGAACCCGTAGATGACGTTCGACGTCGGCAGACCGTAACTGAACCGCAACAACCGCTGGTTGGAGTTGTCCTGAATGTTTCCCGGGGCACGCTCTGCCAGTAGAAACACCGGTTGCAGGTCGCTGTTGGTCTGGCGGTCCGAGGTCACTTCGATCCGATAGTCGTTGGAAACGACCATCTCGAAAGCCACATCCTTGATGACCGACCGGTCCGGCCCCAGGTACCCCGGATCGGTGAAGTCATACGTCAGGGTGATGCGCTCGTTGCCGTCTGCCGCCAGGAACCCGACGCGCTGGAACCCCCCCTCGCGGATGGGTTCGAAGCCGATCTCACCACCTCGCAGCACGTTGCCGTCGACATCGGTGATGACGATTTCGTCGTCAAACAGGGCGGCGCCGCCCGTGCCATCCTCAGGTGAATCGTCGGAGAGGCGGATGACGATGCGGGATATGGGCACCGAATTCTGATCCGTTGTCAGCGACCCGCCAGAGAAGGGTGTGCCGGCGACATCGTCTCGCAGCGTCTGCGCCTGGAAGGCCGATACATACGTTGCCCCCAGTTTGATGAAGTCACCCACCTGCACAACACCGCGGCCACCCAACAGGTTGGTCACACTCGTGCGTGTATCCGGAATCTCGTTGTCGAAGACCTCTGCCGGGCGGCTCGGCCGCGCCAGCAACACAGTGCCTTCGTACTTGTCGGCGGCAAAATCCCACTGAATTCCGTTGAAAGCCGGCTTCGAGAACGTCATCGGCGTCAACGTCGAGCGGATCTGGTCGCCGATGGTCAGCGTGTAGTGGTACTGCCCCTTGGAGTCGGAGGCGATCACAACCCGATTGAACCAGTCCCGGTATCGGCGCGTCTTGAAAATCGTGCTGCCGAACTGTTGGGGACGGTCCTCCTGCCAGTCGTAGACCAGCCAGCCACGGGTGACGAGCGACCCGTACAGGTCGTAGAAGTAGTCACCTTCCAACGCTGTGTCGACGTAGCGCTCGTAGCGCTCCCGGGCGTAGTTGGTGTAGTCCCAGTTGCGATATCCGTACTCGTTGTACAGCTCCTGGGGCACGTACCACTTGCGCACCGCCGGATCGAGTGCGTCGAACAGCACGCCGGGGCCCTTGGGTTCGAAGGTGACGACGCCTCCGCGTTGAGTCACACCCAGGCGCGAACCGTAGTCCTGGGCTGCAAGCGTCTGCGCCATGGACACACACAGCAGGATGGGCCAGAAAATGGCGAATTTTGTTGTCTGGTTCCGCACATCAACCTCTCGTTCTAATAGACCACGGCCACCTGCCCGACGCTGCGTTCGGAACCCGCGTCGGACCGGATTTCCACGGCAATCAGATAGATCCCCGGGGGCACAAGCTTGCCGGCGGCATCACGACCGTCCCAGGCAATGAGGAATCGACCACTGATTGCATCGGCAACCTGCAGGCTGCGAACCCGCCGACCGCTGAGGTCGTGGATGCTGACATCAACAGGCGACGGCGTCAGCAGATGCAGGATGGAGTATTGAATGGATGTCTGATCATTCACACCGTCCGCGTTCGGCGTGAACACGGCGGGTTGAGCATGTACGGCGCCGGCGATCTGCGAGCCCAGCGTGACACGGACCAACTGGTCATTGGTGCTGATTTCCGAGGTTGCATCCCCACCTTCGGTGAGCAATGGCAGAGCAACACCGCTGGCGAAGGCCCTGCCCTGGAATCTCGTACCGTAGCGGAACACGGCACCATCGAAGACCACCTTGATACGTGTGCCCGATGCCGTGATACGAGGCAGGCCCAGAGTGAAATGGTCGTCGGTCACGGACTCGAGCACAAAATCACCATGGGTGACTGGCAGGTTCGACAGGTCATCGAGCGAGAAATCCGCCCGCCCGATACCCTGCAACAGCGAATCCTGCAGTTCGACGGAGCGCACAGCCGTCACCCGTGCCGGCGTCTC
Organism: uncultured Gemmatimonadaceae bacterium; assembly: GCA_937919035.1. Classification (GTDB taxonomy): domain Bacteria; phylum Latescibacterota; class UBA2968; order UBA8231; family UBA8231; genus UBA8231. Next base: position 8,988 of record CALFPI010000452.1, on the reverse strand, counting down.
AATCTCGAAGCGATCGAAACCATCGCGACCTGATTCGTTGTCGACACGAGCGACAAATGTGAATGTCGTCTCCGTGGCGATCTGCGCCTCTGCCGGTGTCACCTCGGCGATGAGTGCATCCACAGGGGGCGGGTCGAATTCGAAACTCAACTGCGCCAGCGCCCGCGTTGCATCGAGAGACTCATTGGCGAAATCGATGCGGAACTGGAAATATTTCCTGGGAGCAGGCAGGGTCAGACGCTCGCCGTTGGCCACCAATTGCCAGCCGCTCCAGTTGTCGATGTCGGTCTGCTTGATCACCGCCCGTCCCTCACGCAGCAGACGCTGATAGCTGGCCTCCGTCAGCAGCGTGCCCTGCTCGTCTTCGGCGGACAGTCCGGTACGAACGCCGCCGACGAGCAACTCGCGAAAGTAGGCGTCGGGCGTGTCGTCGGAGCCGCTGCGGACGCGGACTTCGATGGCAGAATCGGTGGATTCACCGGCTGTCTGCTCGAGCCAGCGGATCACACCCCATACGGATTCGCTCGTCATCTCCAGCGGCAGCGACTCGTACGCCGCCTCGGGAACAAAGCCGGTGCCGTAGATCTCGAGTTCGTCAATCTCGTATCCCGCATTGATAATCGACTTCAGCTGGATGTAACGGACGAACTGCGGATCGATATCGGTTACAACGACGGTATCGCTGTTGTCTGGCACACGCCGTACCGGTGACACGAAGTTGGGCTGGCCGCTGGCAAACAGATTGGCCGGCAAGCCATCGTTCAGGTACAGCTCATACCCACGCATGAAGTCATTGCCGAATGGGAAGGACTGGGTCATACGTGGGTAGAACAGGATGCGATTGACACCGAAGCGAGCGCCCAGATCGAGGGTGACGATGATCCCGTTGTTCTGGATGGCCCGACCGTCGATGGGCTTGCGGTCAAAGGCGACGGTATGGTCCCCGTTGAGCATGCCCTCCAGCTGTCCCTGATCGACCTGCTCGGCGGACAGGTTGATATCGATGCTGCCACCGCGCTCGAGCACATCCAGCGAGATGTTGGCAGTGGGATCGACACGAACCGGGACAATCCACCCATCGAGGGAATCCGCCGCCCCGGCAAAGAGCGGCACATCACCATCACGGATGCTGCTCAGGTCGTCGACGAAGCGAATAACCCCGCCGGGGGTGGTGCCCGCGTCCCGCCAGGGGTGCTGGCTGCCACCAACAACGAACAATTCAGCCTCGGCAGCAGCAGCCAGGAGGCAGGAGAGGAGCAGAATGTGGCGCAGATTCTTCACAGCATCACGCTAACGGGAACTGGCGGATCAAGTTGCGGTCTCTCGCCGGCGATGCCAGAGCGCCACGAGGCCGGTACAGATCTGAGGTAACCTAAGGTAGTTATCGTCGAATCCGTCAAGCATCGCCGGACCCACCGGTTGTGGCGTCCGCGTATTTCGGGCTAACTTACCATTGTTCACAGTTGATTTTCCGCCTTTCAGTGGCACCGGAGCCGACTCGACATGATGCAGAAGAAAATTCGCCCCGTGCTCTTTGGTTGTGGACTTGCCCTGGTCGTCGGCCTGCTGTCCTGCGCCTATCGGCCCTTCACCGGTCCGTTGGTGCCGCTCAACAAACAGGCGCCGCTGATGACGGTCCATGACGATGGCAGTGTCGTCTATCAACTGGACCGCTTTGAAGTTACCGTGCGACCGATGACGGACGCGGAGCTGAATCGACAGTTTGTCGAGGCATCCAGCAACGGCAGTCACTCGACGAATGCCTATACCTATGGTGATCTGCAGTTTGACGGCCCCGACTCGACACGATCCCGCTTCGCCGTGTTTCATGTTGCCGTAAAGAACTACAGCTACCCGAAGGTTCAGGTCGATCCTGCGCGCGCGGTGCTGGAGGCCGGCAACAAGCGGGAGTATTACAGTCTGTCGCTGGCGCAACTGGAGAACTACTTCCGCGCCTATGCCAGGGGGTACGAGGGCAACGAGTATGCCCGACACCGCGAGCGCCTTGATCTGCTGCGACGCACCCTGCTGAAGCCCGATGTGGTATTCTCCGGCCAGGAAGCCGAAGGGTATATCGTCTTTCCGGTCCTGCATGCCGACGTCGAGGACGTGCGCCTGATCCTCGAGGACGTGGTCCTGCGTTTCGATTATCGCGACGAACCCAGTGAGACGACGCAGATCACCTACGCCTTCGAGCGGCTCACGGGCCGCCAGTATGCGGATGGTCGGCGTGTTGTCACACACTCGCCAGAGGGCGACTGACCCAGGCGACTGACCCAGGCGACTGACCCAGGCGACTGACCCAGGCGACTGGCCCAGGTAGTTCCCTGGGCCCTCAGCGGATGAGCGCCGCCGCCACCGTATCCATCAGGGCGCCGGCCTGCAGCCTGAACAGGTAGATGCCGCTGGCAAGCGCGCCGCCGGCGTCGTCCGTCGCATCCCATTCCACAGCATGATGACCAGCGCCACGTGCCTCATGCAGCAGGCGCCGCACGCGTTGCCCCGCCACATCGTAGACATCGACGTGGACGGTGGTCGCTGTTGCCAGTGAGAAACGCAGCAGTACCGAGCCGTTGAACGGATTCGGGTACGGTTGTTCGAAGGCGGACGCCGCCGCTGCGACTCGCTCTTCCCCCAACACGGCCGTGGCACGCGGCGCGGAAGTCAACGTCACCACATCTCCGTAGAGACGTCGTTCGACGCTCTGGAGATGATCTGTGTCCATCAACGGAAAGATGTATACGGGCTTGAGCACGGCCTGCCAGCCACCGGTGCCGGTACGCAGAACATCCACCTCAAGATGGCCGTAGTGCTTGCCACCGGAAAGCAGTCTGCCCTCGACCCAGACCTCGGGCGCGTCGGTGTGGGCGAAGAATCTCTGATAGGGGTTGTGCAGACCGACCTCGGGTCCCCGCAGGCCGTCGCCGGCAATGCCCACGTCGTAGACCTGTAGCGTGTGCGCTACGCGACTGCCGTCAGGCAACACTTCCGTGCCGTCGAGCTCCGACCGTTCCCACATCTCATCGTGACCGGCGATCAATGCATCCACACCGTATTGGTGGAACAGTGGTGTGAGGCTGCGCACGGGGACACCCGACTGAGTATCCTCACCCTCACCTTCACCCGGGGGCCAGCCGTGGGGTCCTACCGAGTATGGCACGTGATGGAAGAACACGAAGGTGAAGGCGCTGCGCTCACGAGCGTCGGCCAACTGCGCTTCCAGCCATGCATACTGCTCTGAGCCGGGGCCGAATCCGGGGGAGGCGCCGCCACCGGCCTCACCCGCACCGAGGAGGAAGAAATTGGTGTCGTCACTGGAGCCGTGTGGCGAACCGTTGGTCACATCGAGGGCAATGAGCGTCACGGGGCCATAGTCGAGGCGATAGTAACGATCTCGTGCAGCTGGATCGTGGTTGCCATTTTCCGGGACGCTGAAGTACCTGCGGAAGCGGCCGACGGCCTGTTCCGAACCCGGCTGGTTGTAGCCCCCCATCGACGGCCCTTCGTAGTACTCATGGTTGCCGGGCGCTGCCAGCAGTGGAATGCGACCTGCCAGGTTGATGCCGTCGACGTCGGTCATGTGCATCCAGAACTCGTCCCAATCGCGCTGCTCACCCCCCGATTCCACCAGATCTCCGGCGATGAGGAGCAGATCCGGGTCGCGCTCGAGAATGACGCGCAGGTTGTTGGCAAAGCCGGTTGTCTGATCGAGCAGGTAGGGACGGGGCTGCCCCGGTGCTGTTGGATCGGGCCAGTCCACACGCTTGTCCGTGGACTCCGGTTCGGTCTCACTGTCGGCGAAGAAGATCAACCGCACGGGACCGCTGCTTGGTTGCGGCGCGGTGGTGAAAAAACCCCCGCAGGCTTCGGCGCCCTGCCGGACCTGGTAGCGATAGGTTCGTCGCGGTGCCAGTCCAACCAGATCAATCTGGTGGGCGAAGGGCGGCGCCGGGGCGTTGCCGGAAAAAAACTTCTGCGCCTCCCACCCGGGATAGGCCAGGGCTGTGGCTGCCTCAGGGCGTGAGATCTTTTCGGCGATGGGGGTCGTCGCCGGTCCGGCGAAAAGCGTCAGCGTGCCCGCTGCGTCCTCTGCCGAAAACCAGACGACCGTCATGGACGTCGCCGTCGGGTTCTGCAGGTACGGTTGGACGCGGAACTCTGCCTCCGCGACCGTGGCACCAACGAGCGGCAGACAGAAAACCAGAAGACGGAGACGCATGAACACCGGGGGCGCTCTCTTTCTGTGGAACCGTCAGCGAAGCAGTAGCAGCCTGCGCGTCGTCTGACGATCACCGGCGCGCAATTGATAAAGATACACACCTGTCGCCAGCGGCTTGCCTGTCGCACCCGTTCCGTCCCAGGGAACGACGTGTGCGCCAGCGGCAAAATCTCGCTCCACCAGGATGGCTACGGTCTGCCCCAGAAGATCGAGGATGCGCAACTCCACACGAGTTGTCGCTGGCACGCGGAAGGGAATCAGCGTCTGCGCATTGAAGGGATTCGGGTAATTCGGCTGCAACAGCAGAGTCTCAGGCACCGAGCCTGTGCCCGCTACAAGGGTCGGCATCTGCTGTTGGCTGACAAGCTGCATATCGTCCACGTAGAAGGTTCCCGTCAGATCCCCGGTGAAGCCCATTTCAGTGATGCCGCGTTCGCGGAAGAAGACGTCGAGGGGGACCACCACCGTCTGCCATGTGGGACTCGTCAGATCGATGCGCCGGTTCCCCCGACGGCCGACGAGGCGAACATCCAGCTCCCCGAGTTGCAGCGTCAGGTTCTGGCCTCTGGCATCCCCCGGGTGCAACGAGAATCGGAGTGCGGAGTACCCGAGAAAATCGAGGTGATCGGCGAAGCGCAGCTCCGCGTGCCAGTCCTGCCCGGCGGGCTTCACCTGCACAGCGAGGGACCGATCCCCCTTGAGCACGGGTCCTGTCGCCAGGAAACCTGGCGCCAGCGCCCCACCCTCGACATGAAAGGTTGTGCCAGCGAGGGTGATGTCCTCATCAAGGAGGGTGAAATCCCGTTCGGGAACCAGCTGCAGGGACAACTCACTGAAGGGGTAGACGGCTCCCGCATCATCCTCGGCTCGAATCTCCACGTGGTACTCCCCACTGCGCAGGTCCGACGGCAGCGTCAGCAGACCGCTGTACCGACCGCCACCATCGTCGCCCAGCAGCCAGCTCAGGTCACGATCCGGCAGCAACCGCGCCGTTACCTGCCGCAGGGAGCGCGTCGATCCCGTCCGTGGTTCCACCAGAGCTTCGACGCGGATCTGCTGCTGTGTGCCGGCGGACAGTATGCTGCGTTCCAGGTTCCCATCGCGGACGATAAATCCCGGTCGGTCAAAGCGGAAGGCCCGCAGCGAGGACAGCCGTGCATCGGCGACGTAGATCAGACCATCATCGTGAGGCTGCGCGCTCCAGGCGTACGGTGTGCGGTAGTAACCGATCTCGACGGGCCGTGTCGCGTCCTGGATGTCGAGAATGCGGAATCCCGAATCATAGAACGCCCAATAGAGCAGATCCTCCTTGATCCAGGTGTTGTGCGGCCCGATGCCGCCACCCACGGAGGCGCGTTTCATGGTGGCTGTCGCTACTTCGACAGGGTGCTGCGGATCGGCGATGTCGACGATGTGCAGGCCCCGTTGCCAGCCGCCCAGTTCCTGATTGCAGTAGACGAACCGGCCACTGCGGAAACAGTTGTGCAGACCCTCTTCGATGGGCAGGGAAGACAGGGTGCGGGGCCGATCCGGATCGGCGAGATCGAGAATGACCAGGCCGCCCGTGCCGCGCGGCAGGTCACTGAGGAAGGCGAGACCGCCGCCGATGAATACATCGTGGATGATGCTGGCCGCGCCGGAGATCTCGTTGAGCCACGTACCGGAGATCACCGGTCGCAGCGGATCGGACAGATCGACCACGGTGAGTCCACGACTGGCGGAGTGGGCCAGGTAGGCCCGATCCCCTGCCAGAAACAGGTTGTGTACGCCCGACCAGAAGGGGTCCTGCAGTATCGACAGGATGTGCGCCTGCGCTGGATCGCTGACATCAACGACGACCATACCCAGTTCGTTGATATCACCGTTCTGCACGGCGACGACGGCCAGATCTCCCTGCACCTTTACGTCGAGGGCGGGACCCGGCATCTGCACCTGGGTGACGAGTCGCATGTCATCGGGATGCGAGATATCGATGACATGCAGCAGACCGGAATTGCTGCCCATGTAGCCCCAGTCACCGGCGATGAACAGATCGGTCGTGGAGAAGTAGCCGCCACCTGCTGGATCCCAGGGGGCCTCCACCTGCAGGCTGCCAACGAGAGACACGTTCAGACTTTCACCCACGCGCGGGTCTGCAGCGACATAGGGAGGGATTTCTTCGTGGCCAACGCCGGCGGAGGCAGACAGCAGACACAGCATCAACGGCAGTACTGGGAACGCCGAAGCAAAGCGCCTCGTCGCCCGGCAATCGTGGCAATCGTTCATGGTTCTCACGTCACGCCGGGGGCACCGTTCGATCCCGGGGTAACGGAAGATAGCGCCGGCACGCGGCAAACCCCAGACCCAGCAACGGACCCTGCAAACAGACCCAGCAACCAGATCCCCGCGGCACCCACACAACTGACACAACCGAACAGCAGCCACCAGCGCCATGATACCGGCGCATAGCCGATCGAGATGTGTACGACGCCGGAATTCTTCGGCAGCGACGACGGTCCCAGTTCGACCGCCGTGGGCGGCAGACCGACAGAGACCGGTACGGAGACTGCTGCCCCACCGGTGGATACGAGCAACTGCGAATGACCGCGCCGTACCGTTGCCAGGCGGGCGACGACAGACGCAGTTGCCGGTTCATGAACCAGTACGTCGACGTTGCCCGCTGTATCGGGCCAGTCGATCTGCAGACGACCCGCAGCAGCAGCATCAGCGCAGGTGAAGTGCACGACGATGCTGTCGCCGGGCGTCAACGCACGATAGCCGTATCGGGGCTGCAGATGCACCAGGAACGGCGCCGCGATGGCCATACTCACGACACCGGGCAGCAGCAGCCAGAGCAGCAGGGACAGATTTGCCCGCAGTGCTCGCACCTGCGCCCGTGCCGCGGCGCCGGGTTCGTGGCGAAACAGCCAGACCGCCAGCAGACCGGTCCAGGCTCGGGACAGGGCCGCCTGCAGTCGAGACCGTGACAGCAATCGCTGCCACAGCGCCGTCAACCCGGCACCGGTCAGCAGCGCCGCCCAGACCCACTGCCAGTTGTCCGGCAGCGCCCGGGCGGGCCACAGTGCGCCATCAACGACGAGACCCGCGATATCCTGTACGGTGTCGAGAATCAGCAAGGACTACTCCACGTACCCCAGCCCACGCAGGCGGGCCTGCAGCAATTGTGCATCGGTGCCGTCCTCCTGCGGAATATTGCGCTGCAGTTGCTGGCGCACGCAGTGCTCGACGAACTCGTCCACACTCGCGTAGCCCGCCTGGCCGGCGTGCGCCTCGGCTGTTTGATACAGTGCCGCCGGCAGCCGTACTCGATTGCCCTTCCACCAGGCCATGTGTGCCTCCTATCTCCAGATCGTTTGACCGGCGGCCCCGGGGGGTGGCGCCACACCGTAGTGCGCGAGAATGCTGACGGGAATGTCCCACAAGGCCGGCGCGGGTGCCGCGAAGCGCTTCGAGGCGACAAGTACGCCGGGCACCGCCGTCGCCGCCATGCAGTGGTCGCCACTCCAGGCCGACAGGTTGTCGCTGAGCCACGCCGGATCGATGCGCCCCACAGCCGAGTTGCCAGAGGATCGATAACCGCGAGCGTAGCCGATGAGCAGATCCGGTGTCAGCTGCGGCACAACTCCAGCCCCGGTCAGCTCGTACGTCTGCTGAACAACCGACGCTCCATTCTGCGGATCCAGCGCCCGCTCCAGAGCGGCCGCCACATCATGCCGCACCCGGGCAACCTGCGCAGGCCGGACGCTGCCCTGCGCCTCACGACCCTGCAGGTTCACGTACACCGCGTTCAATCCCAGTGCATAGGCCCGCGTTGTGGACCAGTCGATGTCCGCTGGGCCCAGCAGATCCGCCGTCGCCGCTGCTCCCTTCTTCAGCACAAGAAAGCCTTGCTCCACCAACCAGCGGTTCAGATTCACCGAGCGGGCGTACGGGGCGAATCCGTGGTCGGACAACACCAGCACGTCTGCCGGTGGAACGCCCTCCCGTTGCAGACCGGCCAGGGCCCGGCCAAGCAACCGGTCCATGCGTACGTAGTGATCGTCGATGGCCAGAGCGAAGGACTGCAGGTCGGCGCGATAGCCCGGATGCGTCGGGTCCGTGGCGCGCCAGAGCATGTGACTGACCTGATCCAGGCTGTGCACGTAGAAGAACAGCAGCCCCGCATCAAACTGTGCAAGCTCCACATCGAGGTGCCGTTCACGCTCGGCCAGCGTGATCTCGACCTGCGCCAGAAACTCCGCTTCGGTGAACACCGCCGACTCCAGCGCCTTCGTATCGGCCGGCATCCCCTGGGTGTAGTAGACCTCCTCAGCCGCCAGTTCCGCCGCCGCATCCGCAGGCACCGAGATGGGCATCATGGGTTGGCGTGGGTGCAGATTCAACGGCGTCTGGTACAGCCACAGCGGTGCCGTGCCGCGCAGATAGAAACGCGTAATGGCAGCGACACGGCCAAGGCCACCCGGCTGCCGGCCAAAGTCCAGTTCGATCCAGGGGCTCCACTCCCCAGCCCGGAGAATGACATCCGTTCCAGGCAGCGACAGGTGTACGGCGTCGGCGTTGCGATCCACAAACAATCGCCCCTCGATCTGGCGGCTGTCGCCGTCGAGGCTCGGTCCTTCGATCAACATGGGCGCCGCGCCGTTCAACATGTGGATGGCGGCGACACGCCCCCCGGGCACTTCGAGACGGCCACCTGGCGCCAGCACATCACCGGCGCCATCGACGCCTGCCGGAACCTGATAGTCGCCATCGGTGAACAGCGTGAAGGA
>CALFPI010000451.1 GCA_937919035.1 uncultured Gemmatimonadaceae bacterium | reverse complement strand
GATGTGTGGCAGCGTTGGACGGTGGCCAACTACGCCTCGCATGACGAGCGCTACGCATACCGGGCGCTTGGTGATCGTCGTGTTGTGACTTTTGCTGTGGAGAGGCTGCCCCTGCAATCCGTCACGGGCGCCATCAGCGGACGCTGGGGGACGGCAACGGTTCTGTTCCGCACCCCTGGCGATCTGGTCATCGATTTCGCCGGCGACGACACGGGCCGTTACGATGTGTGGGTCTACGCTATGGGCGCAATGGGGAATGACTTGAGCCGCGTCGCAATCGACGCTGGCAATCGTGGCGTCGCCCAGTTGACCGGTGTCGACAGTGCCGTTGTGATCATTGGTCGAACGTCGGAGCAGGGGCAGAATTTCCAACTTTCAGCCAGGGCCTCCACACCAACGGCTGTCGGTGATGCGCCGTCCGCCTTGCCGGTGGTGGCGTCGTTGAATTCTGCCTATCCGAACCCGTTCAACAGCAGTGTGCGCATACCCTACGCCGTGGCCACCCATGGTGAGGTCGACATGACGGTATACGATCTGCTCGGTCAGCCCGTGCGCACGCTGGCCTCCCGATGGCACGCTCCCGGCCGCTATGAGGCGATTTGGGATGGCAGCAACGACGCGGGGCAACCGGTGGCTTCCGGAACCTATCTGACCCGCCTGCATGTTGCGGGCAGCAACCGGGTGATCAGCCTGTCGCTGATCCGCTAGTTTTCTTCCGGAGCCAGATCGGCGACGCGCAGCACACGCTCCTGCTGGAGCAGCCGCAAGGCATCGAGACTGTCTGCGAGGGGTTCGCCATCCTCCGGATGTATCAACTCCGGGGCAATCTCAAGCAGCGGCTCGAGGACGAAAAGTCGGCGCCTGAGCCAGGGATGGGGGATACGGAGCCCCGGTTCTTCAATCAGGTGATCTCCATACAGCAGGATATCCAGATCCAGCGTCCTGGGCCCCCAGCGCACAAGTCGCTTGCGCCCATGGTGGCCTTCGATTTCGAGCAGGATGTTGAGCAATGCACGCGGCGCAATCTCGGTTTGCAGAGATAGGGCAGCATTGAGATAGTTGCCCTGGGTTACCGGGCCCACCGGTGTTGTTTCCCAGGCGCCGGAACAGGCAAGCAGCGAAACGCCATGCCGAGCAGCAAGATGCTGCAGCGCTGATCGAAGCGTGGCCATGCTGTCGCCTTCGTTGGATCCCAGAGCGACATAAACCGTCTCAAGCACGATCGAAAACTCTCTCGATCTCAATCTCCAACCCGTCAAAATGGCCTGCCACCGGCGGGTTCGGCTTGCGCACCCGGACGCAGGCGGAAGCCACACTGGGGAAGGCCTCGCCAATGGCCCTCGCCACCGCCTCAGCGATGGCTTCAACAAGACCGAAGCGGCGCTCACCGTTGACGATCCCCTCGACAACGGTGAAAAGTTGGGCGTAGTCCACCGTCCGTGTTGGATCATCGCTGACACCGGCTGCTGCCAGGGGGAGTCGCAGATCAACATCGACCTCAAATTTCTGTCCCAGACGTGCCTCCTCGGGGAGCAGACCGTGGAATGCGAAGAATCTCATATTGCGCACGCGCAAGGTGTCCGTCACTGCCGCCTCCGGGATTCGTCTAACTTTATGGGGCACGAAGAGTTGCTTGACTTCAAGGGTGTCGGCGCTATATTGCCGTCGGAATGTTGTTCCACCTCAGTTCGTCAAAGGCGCGGTGAACTGACGGAACAGCTTTTCCGATTGCAAGGACGCAAAGAGGTGTGCACCACACAAGGAGGAAAGCGCCATGTCAGAGATCCGTGGAGCTGCTCAGCAGATCCAGGGGGCCCGTACGGTCTCCCAGGACAGCCAGCAGCAACAGCAGGTACGCGAGGCCCGGGAACAGCGGGCCGAACGACGTGCCGAACAGCAGGCTGAATCGACCCAGGAGCGTGAGACGCGTGCCGACGATCGGCGCGAGACTCGGGCGGCCCTGGCCGAAAGCCAGCAGACACGTCGTGAAGAGCGCACCAGCCAGGCGCAGGAAGCGCAACGAGCAGAAGCCACTGCGAATCAGCAGCGGACGCCTGCCGAAACCCGCCAGGAAGGCAGAGGCGAGACAGTCGATACACTCGCCTGAGAGCAAGCCCCTTCCCCGCCGGAAGAACGAGCTCAAACAGACATACGGACGTAACAGACTTCTCTGACACGGAGCGCCGAGGCGACACAGAACGCCGCGGCGCTTCCATCGTTCTGCCGTCAGATGTTGCGCAAACCCTGATCCCTACCCGGGGTGCTGTGCCCCTTGCCGCTGCAACGCCCGGTAGGCGATGTCACGACGCCAGTACGCATTTTCAAAGTGGATGCCGTTGATGGCGCTGTAGGCGCTCTGCACCGCCTTTGAGATATCGGCAGCTATGGCTGTTACGGCCAGAACGCGCCCCCCCGCCGTGACGAGGCGATCTGCATCCTGCGCTGTACCCGCATGGAAGATGATGGTTTCGCCCGTGGCATTGCCGCCGGCGGAGTCATCCACCCCATCGATCAGCAGTCCCGTCTGGTACTTGCCTGGATAGCCACCGGAGGCCATTACAACACATACGGCTGCACGGTCGGTGTCGAGTTCCACGGGCCCCGCCTGTGACAGGTCACCGCGTGCAGAGGCCAGACACAAGTCAACCAGATCGGAGCGCAGCAGGGGCAGTACGACCTGGGTCTCGGGGTCGCCAAAGCGACAGTTGAACTCTACAACTCTTGGCCCAGTTTTTGTCAGCATCAGGCCGCAGAACAGGACCCCCCGATAGGGACAGCCGCGCCGCGCCATCTCGGCCAGCACAGGCTCGATGATCTCTTTGTTGACTTGTGCAACAAGGGCCGGGGTCATGACCGGGGCAGGAGCGTAAGCCCCCATGCCGCCGGTGTTGGGTCCCGTGTCGCCTTCGCCGATCGCCTTGTGATCCTGGGCGGCGACGAGGTTGATGTAGTGCGTCCCGTCACATATGGCAAAGAGCGAGGCTTCTTCACCCTCCATGAACTCCTCGATGACCACCTGTGCGCCGGCTTCGCCGAAGGCACCGTCATCAAGAATGTCATGAACGGCGGCGATTGCCTCATCTTCGCTGCGGCAGAGGATGACGCCTTTGCCGGCGGCAAGGCCCGCTGCCTTGATGACGATCGGCGCGCCCTGCTGGTGGATGTAGTCGATGGCGCTGGCACTGTCGTCAAAGGATCGATGCGCCGCCGTCGGCACGCCGATCGTCGCCATGAGTTCCTTGGAGAAGGTCTTGTCGCACTCGATCCGTGCGGCAGCTTCTGTAGGGCCGAATATGGTCAACCCCGCCTCCTGAAACCGATCCACGATGCCGGCAGCGAGGGCTACCTCCGGGCCGACGACGGTAAGATCAATGCCTTCGGCGACGGCAAAGTCGCGCAGCTTGAGGATCTCCATCTCCAGCTGCGCACGTTGGGAAAGGTCGAGATCGACCCGGATGTCACTCAGGCACTGCGCGTGGGCGGCGATGCCGGGGCTGCCGGGCGCAGCATACAGCCGCTCTACTTGCGGGGACTGCGCCAGTTTCCAGGCCAGGGCATGTTCACGACCACCTTTACCGACGACCAGGACCTTCATGGATCAGTTGTCTCCCGCGGGTAAGGGTCACTTGTAACCGAATTCACTCAGATCCTTGTCACGCTTGCGCCAGTCAGGCCGCACGCGCACACGCAACTCCAGAAACACCGGACCTTCGATGAGTTCTTCGATCTTGCGTCGGGCGCCGGTGCCGATGGTGCGCAATTTGGCGCCGCCCTTGCCGATGACGATGCCTTTCTGACTGTCGCGCTCCACATACAACGTGGCGTGCAGGTAGGTCTTGCGGCCATCCCCTTCTTCGGGCTCGCGAAACTCGTCGATTTCGACCTGGATCGAATAGGGGAGTTCGTCAGAAAGCTGCTCGAAGGCCGTTTCGCGAACCAGTTCTGCGGCAAAGAAGCGCTCCGGCTGGTCGGCGACCATCTCCTCCGGATAGAGTGGTGGCCCAAGAGGGATCAATCCCGCAACACGCTGCAGCAGATCGGGAACGTTGGTCCCCGTCAGCGCCGACAGCGGCAACAACGCATCGAAGCCGTAGCGTTCACAGAGGCTTTTCATCAGGGGATCCAGAGCTTGCGGCGCGAGGCGATCCACCTTGTTGAGCACCGGCAGCAACGGTTTGCGGTTGCGCGCCAGGAAATTCGTGATCAGGTCGACACGGTCGTCGGGATGTGTCGCGTCAAGCAGCAGGACCACTGCATCACCGTCACTGCAGGCGCGCTGGATCTGCTTTTCCATGGTTTCGTGCAGCTTGTAGGCCGCCTCCAGCAAACCCGGAGTATCCAGAAACACGAGCTGTGAATCGGGTCGCGTCAAAATTCCGAGGATGCGACCGCGGGTCGTCTGTGCCCGTGGCGTGACAATGGACAGCCGTTGGCCAAGGAAGGTGTTGAACAGGGTCGACTTACCCACATTCGGGCGGCCGACCAGGGTGATGTACCCGAATCGATGGCCACCCGCAGGGTCGACTACCGTTGCTTCAGAATCCGATGGTGGCAGAGAGCAGATAGGTTCCCTCGAGTTCGTTGTGTTGCAGATAGGCGACATCGACGACAATGGCACGCGACAGTTGCAGGCCCAGGCCCCAGGTCGGCCGCTCCTCGTCGAAGCCGGCCCGCAAGGCGATGCGACCGGTCTGATACTCGAGTCCGCCATTGATCGGTGCAGCATCCGCATCGTCACTGGCATCCCCCCCGGCGCGGGACCCGACGGCGACAATGGCCTGACCACCGGCGAACGCCCGTGTAACGGCGACGCCAAGACTTAAGGAAGGATGTATGCTGTCGGTTGCATCCGTGTTCCAGAAGACAGGCGTGGTGGTCGCATCGCGTAGATTGGCAGCCATGGTCACGCCCTGCGCCAGCCGCAGACGGGCACCGATGTCGAATCCGAGCCCGTAGGCCGTGTAGTCGGCGACGGTGCGGTATATCAACTTGGCAGAAATCCCCAGATCGAGGCGCTCGCCGATCCGTCGCCCGCCGGAGAGATACATTGCGTAGTCGGCGGCACTCTCCGTCGACGCTACGACAGGTCGGTTGTCGGGACCCACAGGGACGGCGGCGTCGGGCAATTCGGTGAATTCGATGCCACTCACACCCAGACGCAGCAGGCTGAGAGAAATCCCATCAAAGAGCGGACCACCCTGGCTGGCGACGGCGACGAAATCCTGCTCCACGAGTCCGGAGTAGCGTTCGGCATGCATGAAGTGTGCCTGCCGCGATGGAGCGGAGGCGAGAGCTGCAGGGTTCCAGTATCCGGAGGTTGCATCATCGGCTGCTGCGACGAAGGAACTACCCATCGCCAGGCCACGGGCACCAGCACCGACTGCGAGAAACTCGCCAGCGTAGCCACTGGCTGCGTTGGCGGCTTCTGGTCCCACGCCGGCGAGGATGACGGTCAGGAAAGTGAGTAAGGGGCGACAGTTCATGGGTGGCACAAGCATTGTACGATCCTCTTGAGCATTCGTCCACCTGCAGAGCTCTTCAGCACACGCCTCAATCAAGGCCTGGTTCCCCCGTGTGCCGCCGCCCGAAGCGCCCCGAGATCAACCAATAAGCAGGAGGCGAAGGTCCATCACGTTTGTGCCCGAGGGTCCTGTGATCACGAGGTCGCCGAGTTGTTCAAAGAACCTGTAGGAGTCGTTGTTGAGCAGATACGTGGACGCGTGCAGACCCGCAGCCGCTGCACGAGCGACCGACGCGCCATCGGCGAGGGCGCCGGCGGCGTCGGTGGGGCCATCCGTACCATCCGTGCCACAGCTGAGCACCGTGATCCCGTCGCAACCATCCAGATCGAGCGCTGCTGCCAGCACAAACTCCTGGTTGCGCCCCCCCTTGCCATCACCCTTGATGGTAACCGTCGTTTCGCCGCCGCTGATGAGACACGCAGGCGCAGGCAGCGGCTGTCCCGTGGCGGCCACTTCACGCGCGATGGCAACATGCATGGAGGCGATGTGCCGCGTCTCGCCGGCAATACGGGATGACAGGATCAGCGGCTGATAGCCCCGCCGGGTGGCCTCTGTCCGCGCCGCGGCAAGGGCCAGCGTATTGTTGCCGATGATCAGATTGTCTGTGCGCTCGAAGGCCGGATCCCCTGGTTTTGGGGTCTCCGGGAGTTGACCCGCCGCACCTGCCTCAAGGTGGTGCATGACTTCGGCAGGAATGCCCCGGGCGATCCCGTACGTGGCAACGATTTTCAGGCAGTCGGCGAAGGTGCTCGGGTCGGCAGCGGTCGGCCCAGAAGCGATCGTGTCGAGCGGGTCACCGATGACATCAGAGATCATCAACGACACGACACGGGCAGGCATGGCCCGCCGTGCCAACCAGCCACCCTTGATCGCAGACAGGTGTTTGCGGATGACATTGATCTCATCGATGGTGGCGCCGCAGGCGAGCAGTGCCGCTGTGGTCCGGCCCTTGTGGTCGAGACTCAGCCCCGGGGCGGGCATCGGCATCAGGGCGGAGCCACCGCCGGAGAGCAGGCAAAGCACGACATCCTGTTCCGAGAGTCCTTCCAGAAGCTGCAGGATGCAATGGGCGCCGGCGACGCCGTCGGCATCGGGAATGGGATGCGAACACTCGACTGTGGTGATGCGGGTCAGCGGAACTGCATGATCGTGTTTGGTGTTGATGGCCCCGCTGTGTATTCGATCCCCCAGTGCATGTTCGACGGCTCTGGCCATGGCTGGCGTCGCCTTGCCGGCGCCAACAACAATGACGCGACCCGTGTCTGTCAGGGGAATGGTGTGTGGGCCAACATGAAGATCGCCATCTGCCAGATGGAGGTTGGCTCGAACCAGAGCGAAGGGGTCAACAGCGGCTACGGCGGCGCTGAAGATGGCCAGTCCATCCTCGCGCCGCCGGGACGCATGGGCCGAAGGATTCACGGCTGGATCAGAACTGTCGCATGAGACCAACGACACGTCCCGCGATGCGGAACTCGACCCCATCCTCACCGTTGACGATGATCGGCGCGTAGGCAGCGTTTTCTGGCAGCAGGCGGATCCCTTCGGGGCCCTGCTCGAAGCGTTTGACCGTGGCTTCATTGTCGATCAGAGCGACAACGATCTCGCCTCGATTGGCCGTCTCCTGCTGGCGGGCGACGACGATGTCACCGTCGAGAATACCTGCGTCAATCATACTGTCGCCCTGCACGCGCAAGGCGAAGACGTTGCCAGAGGACGGAACCAGGGAGCGGTCCACGTGCACGGTGCCTTCGACATGTTCCTCCGCCAGGATCGGTACGCCCGCAGCAACTCGGCCGAGAATGGGGATTTCGATCGTATCGAGGGAGACGTGCTCCGGTGTAGACTCTACCAATTCGATCCCGCGTGACAGTCGGGGATGTCGTCGAATGTGACCCTTCTTTTCGAGGGCGGCGAGCGTCGTGCGAACACCGTTGGTGGAGTTGATGTCAAACTTGTCCATGATCTCGCGGATCGTGGGTGGTGCGCCACGGCTGTGAATGATGGCGGCAATGAAGTCGTAGATCTCTTGCTGACGATCGGTAAGTTCCTTGGGCATGGCCTGGTTTGCTCCCGTGAGTGTGGGATGCGCGCCCTGTTTCCAGGCGGTAAGGGACGCGATGTGACTACCTGCACTCATATTTACTGCACATGCGTGCATTTGTCAATGCGCCGGCTTGATATAGTAGGGGTGCAACTAGCTGTTTCTTGGCATGGTTATCGATGGCGCATGGGTGCCGGATCGGGTCCTTGTGTCCGGCTCTGAGCACTTGTTGACAAAGTCCACCCTTGTCTGTTTACTTTACTCACAATTGACGTAAGTTGCTCAGTTTCATGGGGTTGCCAATAAAATGAAGACACATTTCGGTCTGTTTGCCCACTGTCCATTTGTCCACAGTGCGGGCACAACGGTTTTCGCCATCGCCCTGATGGTGATGACCATTCTGTCTGGCCCTCGAATGGCTCTGGCTGACGCCGGCCAACAAGGTATCGGCCAACATGCTATCGGCCAGCAAGGTATCGATTCGGTCGCCCAAACGGCCTGGGGGATGTCGGACGCCGAAAATACGGCGATTGGCAGTTCGGGTGGCGGCGGATTCCTCACTGTACGGCGTTCCCTCGGGGTGGTATTTCTCGCCGGGAGTGCGGTCCTGGTCATGCAAGGCTTTGGCCTGCAGGACGAAGCCGATGAATTCTACGCTGCCTACGAATTGGCGACAGATCCGGCGGAGATCGAGAAATTCTATCAGCGCACCACCAATCGTGACGTCAAGAGCCAAGTCAGTTGGGCACTGGCCGCTGCCTTCGGCATCACTGGCTTGCGCCTCGCGTTGACCGGTGGCGATTCCGGACCCGCGTCCATGCAGACCGGGTCCCTCACATCGACTGCTACTGAACTCGGTAACGGTCCATCCTTGTCTCTCGTGCCTGCCGTCAGTCCCCGAGTTGTCGGCCTGCGCCTGCAGCGCCATTTCTTTTGAGAGCCGGAAACTTCAAGATGAAGAAGACGAACCCGGGCGCCGCCCTTGCTGCGGCCCTCCTGCTGGCCCTTGTCGCCGTGAGTTGTGATCGGGATCGAAGCAATCCACTCGACCCGCAATCGGATTTTGTGCAGAATCGCCCGGAGGCTCCTGCGCAACTGGCCGCCGAGCCAGGTGTCGGTGTCATTCGTCTCGCCTGGCAAGGGGTGACGGACCGCGATCTGGCAGGCTACGCCCTGTTCCGATCGGAGCAGTCCAACGGCACCTACGCGTTTGTCCCAGGCGACGGTGATTCGACAGCGGGTATCACTACGGGCAAGGTCGTCTTCGCAGATTCGATCCACACACAGAATCGCACCTTCTTCTACCGCATTGCTGCCGTCGATACGGCCGGCCTGCAGAGCGAGTTGACGGCATTCGTGGGTGCAACGGCCCTGGAAGACAACGTCGCTCCCGACGCACCGCAGAGCTTGTCCGCCGTTCCTGACGAGGACGTTCTCGGCCGCGTCGTGCTACGTTGGTCTGCCCCGCAGAAGGACAGCGATGGGCGCGACCTGTCAGGGCTGTCCGGCTACGTCATCCTTCGCGCCGAGGCCGGCACTGGCGGTGTTGTGCCAATCGACACGCTGGTGGCAGGGACGCGCGAGTTCGTGGACAACGATCTCAAGACTCTTACCATGTACAGCTACAGCATGGTTGCCTTCGATGCAGGCGGCAATACCAGCCGGCCGGCAACGGCTGTGCAGGTTACCACCCCGGGCTTGCCGACACCCAAGAGTGTCAACGCGGCGGACGAGATCGGCCGTATTGTAGTCACTTGGGCTGCTGTCGAAGACGAAGCTCTGATCGGTTACGATATCTACCGTTCCGTCAGTTCCGACGATGGTTATGACCGCCTTGCCGGCGTCGAAGGGCGTTCCTTTACCACCGGTCGAACCACTTACATCGACAGTGGCCTCACCGGGGGCGCCCTGTTCTACTACCGGGTACGTGCTGTTGGGCGCGCCGGAGCAGCGAGCGAACTGTCGACGTTTGTCAGCGGCGAGGCCAAGGCTGACGAGGTCCCGCCCGGGGTGCCGGCGAATGTATCGGCTGTGCCGGATGTTGCCGACTTCGGCCGCATCACCGTGTCCTGGAATGTGCCGCAACGCGACGCCAGTGGTGGTGTGCTGACGGGGCTTGCCGGCTACGCCGTGTTCCGCTCCCAGGAAACGACAGACTCCTTCGTGCGCATCGCCACAGTGGTCGACCCAAGTTACGTCGATAGCGGTCTTGACGAGTCCACCACGTTCTACTACACCGTTGCTGCCTTCGATGAGAAGGGCAATGAGAGCGGCCGTGCCAGCGCTGTCCGCGTGAGAACACAGGGCGAGGATCGGATTGGGCCGGATGCTCCGGTGAATGTCTCGGCCGTTGCAGACGAATCCACAACGGGGCGTATCATTGTCCGCTGGAGTGCTCCAACGACAGACTCCGATGGCCAGGAACTGACAGGTCTGTCGGGTTTCGTCGTGTTCCGCTCAGAGGGCGGTCCGGGATCGTTTGTCCCCGCCGATACCGTCGGCGCCGACCTCCGCTTGTGGCAGGATGCGGATCTCAAGAGTCTGACGCTCTACGCGTACACAGTTGTCGCCTTTGACGCCGCTGGCAATGAGAGTCGTCCCGCCACGTCCAGCCAGACAACGACGGGCGGCATCCCTGCGCCGCAAGGTCTGGCTGCGCGTGATGAAATCGGCCGCATCCTCATCGACTGGCGCCCCGTCGATGATTCGGATCTCGCCGGGTACGACATTTATCGGTCCACCCGGTCTGATGCCGGCTTCGTTCGCCTCGCAGGTTCGGAAGGCGCGGATTTCACCACCGGCCGGACGTCGTACATCGACAGCAATCTGGCTGGCGGCAGCCTGTTCTTCTATAAGGTGCTGGCGGTGGGGACGAATGGCCTGCTGAGCGAGCTCTCCGCTTTCGTCGGCGGGCGTGCACTGGCCGATGAGTCCGCACCCGGCGCCCCCAGAAACGTCTCCGCTGTCGCCGATGAGAACGACCCGGGACAGATCACTGTGGGCTGGAGCGCCCCGTCGATCGACACCAGTGGTGGTGATCTGACCGGCCTGACCGGATTCCTGTTGCTGCGTGCCGAAGGCAGCGACGGTGCGCTGCTGCCCGTAGATACACTCGCAGCGACCCTCAGGACCTACGTCGATACCGGGTTGAAGGCGTTGACGGTGTATCGCTATGCCATGGTCGCGTTTGATGCCTCGGGCAACCAGAGCTCTCAGGCGCTGTCGAGTTCGACTCGCACCGCAGGGATTCCGACACCCATGGCGGTAGTCGCCATCGAGGGTCTCGGCCGTATCACCTTGCAGTGGCAGGCAGTGGCCAGCGACGATCTGCTGGGTTACGACGTCTATCGTGCAACCCGGTCTGATGGCACGTATCAGATCCTGGCCGGGAGCGAAGGCTCGTCGTTCACTACAGGACGCACGAGCTACGTCGATTCCAATCTCACCGGTGGTACGCTGTTGTTTTATCGGGTCCGCGCCATCGGCACCAACAGCGTCGCCAGTGAACTATCAACCTTCGTCAGTGCGCAGGCTGCAGCGGATGAGTCCGCCCCGGCGGCGCCGCAGAATATCTCGGTCGTTCCCTCCGGAACCGATCCGACGCAGATCACGGTCCGCTGGACGGCGCCCATCACGGATGCCGGTGGTCGTGAACGCACGGGCCTGGACGGATTCCGGTTGCTGCGTGCCGAAGGATCGGGGTCGTTCGCTCCGATTGCCACGCTGGCCGCAGACATCAGGCAATATGATGACAGTGGTCTGCGGTCCCTCACTGTCTATCGATATACTCTCACCGCCTTCGATCCAGCCGGTAATGAGAGCGGGCAATCGTCGACAGGACAGGCCCGGACCATTGGTGTCCCGATCCCTGATGGCGTCCGCGCAAGCGATGGCATCGGTCGGATCGAGATCACGTGGAATGCTGTCGATGCTGACGATCTGATCGGCTACAATCTCTACCGGTCGACGCGGCCGGATCTGCTTTTCACTCTCCTGGCGGGTGATGGTGGGGCCGTATTCACCACCGGGCGCACAACCTTCGTCGACTCCACTGCCACGGTGGGGGAGCTGCTTTACTACAAGGTGGCCGCCGTAACGACGAGCCTGCAGAGCGAGCGCTCTGCTTTCGTCAGCGGCCGAGCCGCCAACGATGACGTGGCGCCGGCATCGCCTTCCGATATCGTGGCAATCGCTGATGAGGCTCAGGCTCTTGTGTCGCTCAGCTGGACCGGTTCCAGCACGGATCAGGGCGGCGGCGACCTGACAGGATTGACCAGCTATATCGTCTTCCGTGGCAAGGGGAGTGCTACCGCTCTGGTCGCACTCGACACCATCGATGCCAGCACAACGTCCTATGCCGATGCGGCGCTGCAGGCAGCGACGACCTACTACTATGCTGTCAGTGCTCTTGACGGCTCGGGCAACGTCAGCCCGCGGTCATCGACGGTGGCTGCAGCGACTCAGGGCATCGGGGCACCTCTGAATGTCGATGCGGTAGGCGATGTGAAGAGTATCACCGTGAGTTGGTCGGCCAGCGGCGAGGACGAGCTTCTGGGATACAACGTCTTCCGGTCGACCCGCTCCGATCAGGGCTTCAGCCGTCTCGCAGGCGCGGAAGGGACCTCTTTCACAACAGGGCAAACCGCTTTCATTGATTCGAACCTGAGCGGCGGCCAGATCCTTTTCTACCGGGTGTCTGTCGTCACTGGATCGGGGGAGAGTGAGCAATCAGCTTTTGATGGGGCCACGGTCCAGACCGACACGCGGGCCCCTGCGGCTCCCACCTTCCTCGTTGGCGAACCGAACAACGGTGATCCGGAGCGCCTGTCGCTGAATTGGCGCCCACCAGCGTCGGATTCCAATGGGTCCACCCTGACCGGCGTCAGTCTGTATCGCATCTATCGATCCACCACATCTGATGGGGACTTCCAGGAAATCTCGACAGCTTCGACAACAGCGTATGACGACACGCTCCTGGACCAGCGCACTACGTATTACTACCAGGTAGAGGCGCTGGACGATGACGGCAACGTCAGCCCGAGATCTTCAACGGCGGCAGCAACCACCAGTGGCGTGGATCTGCCGACCAATGTGCGCCTTGTGTCTTCTACCCCTTCTGATGGGGCAGCCCCTCCGGTCGTGACAATCAGCTGGACCAAGTCGGCGGGAGCGATCCTGCGCTATGAAGTCTCGCGCACGACAGTTGCCAACAGCACAACGGATTCCGACTACACAGCCGTCGTGCCGAACAACGTGAGCACAACGCGCACGGACAACGGTGTCGTCCGTGGCACGGTCTACTACTTCAGAGTGCGTGCCATCGATATTGACAGCAGGGAGAGCGACTGGACAGAGGTCTTGGCGATCTCCGTCGCCAATTGATTGGACCATCGCTGCCGCAGAAGCCGTAGCTGGGCAGACGCAGCATCAACCATTTGGGGAATGGCCGGCGGGCGCCGGTCATTCCCCGGTGTCGTTCTGGATCAGTTCCGCATGCCATTTGAGTACGGCATCCAGGATTTCCTCGAGTTCTCGTGATTCGGTTGGATCCACGCGCCCCAGACCAGGGTATTCGATGCTCCCGTCGTCATGAACGGCGGAAGGAGTTTCCATCGCGGCGGCAAGTTGAGCCGCCAACTGGACCATGTTTTCGGCGATCGTATCGACGGCATGCTGTAGTCGACTTCTTGTTTCAGGTGACATGCCTATCTTGTTGCCCCCATCCAGTTCAGCGCGCAGGAGGGAGTATATCTCCAGCATACGGGCTGTCTGGACGCGTATTCCGTTGAGGTTGTAGGGGGTGGACATCATGGACTCCTGAGATGGGGGTTCGTTCTTGTTTTCTTCCATGTTAATCGAGCAATCCTCAGCCAGAGGCAAGCAATCTTCATTCCAGTGAGATTCGACAGAGCATGTCCGGTATCAGGCCCAACTCGGATGGATTCCTGAAACAGGTAGAGTCCGGCCTCGTCGAAGCCGGCGTGATGCCTGGTGAGGGCCTGGTTGTTGCTGTCTCCGGTGGCGTGGATTCGGTCGTTCTGCTGGACGTTCTGCATCGATTGAGCGGTCCGCTTGATCTGTGGTTGCATGTGGCCCATCTGGATCACCAGTTGCGCCCGGACTCAGCGGCAGACGCGATCTTTGTCCAGACTCTTGCTGCCAGCCTGTTGGGCCGTCACGATTGAGTCGGTGGATGTGACCGCCTTCGCCAAGGATCGCGGCGTGTCGACGGAGCAGGCTGGGCGTGCCTGCAGGCGGGACATGTGGAACCATGTCGCCAGCCAGGTCGGCTGTCGCTGGATCGCCGTTGGCCACCACGCTGACGACCAGGCGGAGACTGTTCTGCTGCGCCTGCTGCGCGGGGCAGGGGCCACAGGCCTGGGTGCCATACGGCCTGCCGTCGATGGGATTGTCCGCCCCATGCTTGCCGTGCGTCGATCATCGGTGGCAGCATATGCCGAGCAGCGGGGTCTGGCGGTGCGCGAAGATCCCACGAACCGTGATGTGCGGATCCCGAGGAACAGAATCCGCCATGAGCTTCTTCCCAATCTGGCGGAGCGCCACAATCCAGCAATTGTCGAAGGGTTGGTACGCACCGCCCGATTGCTGCAGGCTGATGATGACTATCTCGAGGGCGTGTCGCAGAGCGCGGGGCGAGAGCTGCTCAAACAGCGGCGCGGGGTCTGCATCACGCTTGATACTGCAGGTTTGCGCGGTTATCATATAGCCATTCAACGGCGCGTGTTACGTCAGTATATTCAAGAGCTTGCGAAGAATTCCACGGGTGTTTCGGAGCAGGTTACGTTCGCCGCCGTGGAGGGCGTTGTTCAGTACCTCGCTACCGCGGGTGCTGGATTGCACCAGGTGTTCGCAGACATCTGGGTGCAGAACACCGGAACGGATCTCGTCATGCGTCGCGGACCTGCCTGTGTCGTACACGCGCAGGTCGTGATTCCGGGGCGCACACTGGTTCCGGAGCAATCCATGGCGCTGGAGGCAACCGTCGTCTCTCCAGCGTCGTTCACGGAACTCAAGCCGGGACTTGGAAAGTACCGGGTCGCCTTCGATGAGCGGGCCGCCGATGGCAGGCTGCAGTTGCGATCCCCACGACCCGGTGATCGTCCGCGTCCGCTGGGAATGGGGGGACACCACAAGAAGCTGAGCGACTGCTTCATCGACGCGAGGTGGCCACGCATTCTGCGGCAAGATGCTCTGGTATTGGTTCGATCCACCAGTGGTGGCGACGAGGAAGTGCTGTGGGTCGTGGGTCTGAACCGCAGCGAGGCCTTCCAGGTGGCCTCGGACACCGACTGTATCCTGTATCTCGAGATCGTCGACACCGACTCACCGGAGCCTGGTGCGATGGCTCCCCCAAATGACGGACTGACAACCCAGGATGGATGAGCAGCCTCGACAGCGCCAGGATGAGCCCGCCGACGATCGCCCGCGTATGCCGTGGCGCTGGCCGTCCCGCAGTCGCGCCTTCTGGATCTTCCTCGTTCTGGTCCTGATTATTGCCGCCAAGTTCTTCGGCAGCACGCCCGCGGACAATCCCGAGGTTTCCTACGTCCAGTATCAGGAGTATCTGCAGTCCGGTCAGATCGAGCGGGCCACCATCATCGGCGATCAGGAGTTCCACGGTGTCCTGCGCGACGGTACGCGGTTTGTCGTCAACCTCGGGCCCATTGACGGTTCGACGAAGCAGGCGTGGCTCGAGGCTGGCATCGAAGACTTCTCCTTCGAGGACAAGCCCTTCCAATGGTACTCCGTGCTCATCTCCTTCCTGCCCTGGCTGTTGTTCATCGGCTTCTGGATCTTCATGCTGCGGCAGATGCAGGGCGGGCCGAAGGGGTTGTTTTCATTTGGCAAGAGCAAGGCAAAGATCCTGACCGAGGACCGTCGCAAGACCACTTTCGCCGATGTCGCCGGAGTTGATGAGGCGAAGGAGGAACTGAGTGAGATCATCGAGTTCCTCAAGGATCCGAAGAAGTTCCAACGTCTGGGAGGGCGTACCCCAAAGGGGGTGCTGCTCATCGGTTTGCCGGGCACTGGCAAGACCCACCTGGCGCGTGCCGTGGCTGGTGAGGCGGGCGTCCCCTTCTTTTCGATCAGTGGCTCAGACTTCGTGGAGATGTTCGTCGGCGTTGGCGCATCGCGCGTGCGTGATCTGTTCGAACAGGGCAAGGCGAGCGCTCCCTGCATCATTTTCATCGATGAGATCGACGCTGTCGGCCGCCATCGCGGTGCCGGTATCGGTGGGGGTCACGACGAACGCGAGCAGACACTCAATCAACTTCTGGTTGAGATGGATGGATTCGAGTCGAATGATGGCGTCATTCTGATTGCCGCCACGAACCGTGCCGATGTGCTCGATCCGGCGTTGTTACGCCCCGGACGTTTCGACCGGCGCGTCATCGTCAATCTGCCGGACGTGCGTGGCCGCAAGGGCATCCTCGAGGTGCACGCACGCAACGTACCTCTGGGCGACGATGTGGATCTGGAACGTTTGGCCAAAGGCACGCCCGGCCTCTCCGGAGCCGATCTCGAGAACCTGGTCAACGAGGCGGCGCTGCTGGCCTCACGCCGTGATCGCGACTGTGTCCTGCATGCGGATTTCGAAGAAGCCAAGGACAAGGTGATGCTGGGTGCCGAGCGCAAGAGCCTGATCATGACCGAGGAGGACAAGAAGCTGGCAGCGGTGCACGAGGCAGGCCACGCTCTGGCTGCCAAGATGACCCCCGGCGCCCCGGCCATCAACAAGGCGGTCATCGTCCCACGAGGGCAGGCGATGGGCATGGTTTCGTTCCTTGCAGATGAGCGTCACTCCATCACCGAAACCCAGCTCAAGGCCCATCTCGTCACCGGCCTCGGTGGTTGTTGCGCCGAGTCCCTCATTTTCGGCGAACGGTCCACGGGGGCACAGGCCGACTACAAGCAGATCACAGGCCTGGCGCGCAAGATGGTCTGCGACTGGGGCATGAACAAGGATCTCGGGCCACTGGCCCTTGGTGGCGACGATGAAGAGGTCTTCCTTGGCAAGGAGTTCGCTCGCGCCCGCGCCTATTCGGAACAGACGGCGCAATCCGTGGACCGGGAGATTCGCGATCTCATCCTGGAGGCGGAGGCGCGTGCCCGCGAATTGCTTGAGACGCATCGCCAGCAACTGGAGAACCTCGCCGCCGCCCTGCTGGAGCACGAGGTGCTGGACGACGCCGAAATCGACTGTGTTCTCCAGGGGTTGCCGATTCAGCGCTCCCCCGAGCCGGCCCCTGTCGATTCCCGGGCGGCATCCGCCGCCGCAGCCGACGCGGATGCCACCCCCGAGCCCGCGCCGGAGAGCGCTCCCGAGTGATCTGGCAACTGCAGGGAAACCGGCAGATCGACTTTGGTCGGCGGGTGCAGATCTTGGGCGTGCTGAACGTTACGCCTGATTCGTTCTACGATGGTGGGCGGTATCCTGACGCACAGAGAGCTGCCGACCACGCCTTGCGACTGTCTGACGAGGGGGCTGATATCATCGACATTGGCGGAGAGTCATCACGCCCACCGTTCTATGGTGACGCGGCGACGATCGACCCTGAGCAGGAGTGCCGCAGAGTCGTCCCCGTCGTGGAGGCTTTGCGGCGGCAGAGTGATGTGCCAATCTCGATTGACACCGTGAAGAGCGAAGTGGCGCGACGCGCTCTGGCGGCCGGTGCCGACATCATCAATGACATCAGCGCCTTCGAGCATGAATCGGGGGCCATGGCCAGGGTGGCGGCCGAATCCGGTGCGCCCGTCATCCTCATGCATCGCCGCGGAACGACGGCTACCATGCAGCAAGACACCAAGTACGATGATCTCGTGGGCGAAGTCTGCACGTACCTGGCGGCACGTGTCGACTATGCCAGACAGCACGGCGTGGGCCACGACAGCATCGTTGTTGATCCCGGCATCGGCTTCGGCAAGTCGATCGATGGCAACCGCGAGATTGTCCGCAGGGCAGGGGAGTTCGGCGTCAGCGGCTGCCCCGTTCTTATTGGTGCCTCGCGCAAATCCTTCATCTGGAAGCCCTTGGGTCTGACTCCGGACGAAGCCCTTGAGGGCAGCATCGCCGCCGCCGTCCTGGCAGTCGCTCACGGGGCACGAGCCCTGCGCGTTCACGACGTCGGCGCCTCCGTGCGGGCTGTTCGCCTTGCCGAATCTATCGAAACCCGGTTGCCGGACTGACCCTGATGGATGATCTCGTACTCTTCCGCCTCTTCGGCTTCCTGCCCGTCAGCGTCATCTCCATACTCGATATTCTGGTAGTGGCCCTCGTCATCTATCGCCTGCTCAACCTGATTCGCGGTATGCGCGCGGCGCAGATGCTTGTTGGCCTGTTTCTGCTGGCCACAGTCGCCCTGGCAGCACGCTGGCTCGATATGACGGCTCTGGCCTACCTGCTGGAGCAGGTCCAATCGATCCTTCTCATTCTTCTCGTCATCCTGTTTCAACCCGAATTGCGCCGCATGCTCGTTGTCCTGGGGCAGAGCCCGATCCTCAACTGGTTTTACAAGAGCGAGCCTTCGCGGGTCATCGACGAGGTGGTCAACGGCGCTGTGCAATTGGCGGAGCGCGGCTATGGCGCGCTCATCGTCATCGCTCGTGAGGCGGGCCTGGAAGCGATCATCGAATCCGGCGTGCCGCTGAACGCCACTGTATCAGCAGATCTGCTGACGACGATCTTCACGCCCCGATCCCCCCTGCATGATCAGGCGGTCGTCATTCAGGGGGAGTCCCTCGTGGCTGCTCGTTGCACCCTGCCATTGGCTGAGGAGGTCGAGGATCAACGGCTCGGCACCCGTCACCGAGCCGCCCTTGGCGTGTCCCAGGAAACGGACGCAGTCACCATCGTTGTGTCTGAGGAAACTCAGACGGTGTCCATCACGGTTGGCGGCGGTCTGGTTCGCGGTCTTGATGCGCGCGAATTGAAGCAGAGACTGTCCGAATTGCTGTCCCCAAGAGAAGCTTCCGCGGGTCGCCCGGCTCTTTCTGACGACGATTGACAGGGTCGTCGATGCCAACTATATTGAATAGTTATTCACAAATATGGAATAATTATTCGACTATTGACTATGCCGACAGCGAAATCAGGCCGACATACGATGATCCGTCAGGTGCTGCGCGATGACCGGATCGATACCCATGAGCGCCTGGCGCTTGCACTGGGCCGGCACGGCATCGATGTCAGCCAATCGACGCTATCGAAGGACCTGCGTGAACTGGGCGTCGTGCGCATTCCACAGGCGGATGGCGGATTCCGCTATTCGCTGGCCGATAACGGGCCCCAGATTTCCGATCGCCATCTCCTCGAACGGGAACTGCGCGACCACGTGACGGACCTGGATCGTGCTGCCAACTTCGTTGTGATCAAGACCCGCCCCGGACACGCCCAGGCCGTCTGTGAAGCTGTGGATCGGATGCAGTGGCCAGAGGTGATGGGCACCCTGGCTGGTGAGAATACGATTTTTGTCGTCTCCCGCGGCCCTGTCGAGTCAAAGGAACTCTGCGGACATCTGGCGACATTGACAGGCCTTACGGTCAGGGACAGTTGAACCAAGCAATGAAGCACAGTCTGCAGCAATACATCGATAAGGCGTCGATCCTTGTGGAAGCTCTGCCCTATATCCAGTTTTTCCGGGGCAAGACCGTGGTTGTCAAATACGGGGGCAGCACGCTGACATCCGAGGACGACGTCGACACGGTACTGCGTGACCTCGTGTTCATGGAGTTGGTCGGTATCAATCCGGTGATTGTCCATGGTGGCGGGCCGGCGATCGATCGACGGTTGAAGGAACGGAACATTGAAACCAAGCGGGTCAACGGCCTGCGAATCACCGACCAGGAAACCATGCAGGTTGTCGAGGATGTCCTCTTTGGTGAGGTCAATGCCGGTCTCGTAGCGGCGATCGATGCGCTTGGAGGCAACGCGGTGGGGGTGTCGGCGCGCAACACGGGCATCCTGTCGGTACGGCCCCATACGGCACAGACCGCTGAGGGTCCGGTTGCTCTTGGTTTTGTCGGCGATGTGGTTGCCGTGGATGCAGCGCCGCTGCACGAGTTGATCGCCCGGGAGGCGATCCCCGTGGTGGCACCCATTGGTCGCGGCGAAGACGGCGCTGCATACAACGTGAATGCCGATACCGCCGCAGGCGAGATTGCCGCCGCCTTGCATGCTGAGAAACTCGTCTTCCTTACGGACGTGACAGGGATCCTGCGCAATCCGGCCGATGAGAGCACGCTGATGTCGACGGTGCATCTCGGGGAAGTCGAAGGTCTGATCACTGCAGGGATCCTGCAGGGCGGCATGATCCCGAAAGTTCTGGCCGGCGTACATTCGGTGAGGGCCGGTGTGCGCAAAACACACATCATCGATGGCCGGATCCCGCACTCGATACTACTTGAGTTCTTCACCGACGAAGGTGTCGGCACGCAAATCGTACAATAGCGTACGAATAAGGATCGCAAATCATGAGAACCGATAAGATCATCGAGCAGGAACACCAGTACATCCTGCAGACATATGGCCGGCCCGAGTTTGTCCTGGAGAGAGGCAACGGGGTCTACCTGTTTGACCTCGATGGCAACCGCTATCTCGATTTTGTCAGCGGTCTGGCAGTCAACGCCTTCGGCCATGGGGACTACGATATCCTCAAAGCGATCGAGGAACAGGCGGGGCGGCTGATGCACGTGTCCAATCTCTACCACACCGTGCCATCCACTCGACTGGCGCAGAAACTGGTGGAGAACTCCTTCGCGGACCGCGTGTTTTTCTGCAATTCCGGTACGGAAGCGTGGGAAGCTGCCCTCAAGTTCACCCGCAAGTGGGGCAACACCGTGGCGGGTGGAAAATACCGTTATCTCGCCTTCAATAACTCGTTTCATGGTCGTACGATGGGCTCACTCTCGACAACAGGGCAGCCCAAGTATCACAAGGGGTTCGAGCCACTGTTGCCGGGTGTCGACTTCGCGGATTTCAATGATCTGGCGTCCGTTGAGAAGGCACTCACCGACGAGACTTGTGCCATCCTTGTCGAGCCGATTCAGGCGGAGGGTGGCATCCACGTCGCCAGTGACGAATTCCTCAAGGGTTTGCGGACGTTGTGTGATGAGCGCGACATGCTGTTGGTGTTCGATGAAATTCAGGTCGGCATGGGTCGGACAGGGTCACTTTGGTCGTACCAGCAGTTCGCCGTTGAACCCGATGTCATGACGCTGGCCAAGGCTCTCGGAGGCGGGTTGCCCATCGGGGTGACCCTCATGACGCAGAAAGTCGCCGATGCCGTCAAGGCAGGAGATCATGCGGCGACCTTCGGCGCCAACCCGGTTGTGGCCAACGTTGCACTGACAGTGCTGACAAAGCTGATGGCAGACGGCTTCATTGAGAGCATCCAGGAGAAAGGCCAATACCTTCGGGCCGGTCTGGAGAAACTGCAACAGCGCTATCCGGACAAGATCAGTGAAATCCGGGGCCGCGGTCTCATCCAGGGGGCGGTCATGATCGGCAAGGCACCGGGCGACTATCTGGCGGCTTTCCGTGAGCGCGAGATCCTCGTTGCGCCCTGCGGTACAGACGTTGTCCGTTTTCTACCCCCGCTGGTGGTAGAAAAAGAGCAGATCGGCGAAGTCGTAGATGTGTTCGACGAGATTCTTCGTCAGGGATGACGCCGCCCAGGGAAGAATCGCAGCCACGCAAGCCCTGGGGTGGGCGTTTCGCCGGCGCCACGGCAGAGTTGATGGAGCGGTTCAACGCATCCATCGGCTTTGATCACAAACTGCTCCACGTCGACATTGCCGGCAGCAAGGTCTATGCGCGGGCCCTCGTGCGCGCCGACCTTCTCACGCACGAGGAAGGCGAACAGATCCTCGCTGGCCTCGAGCGGGTCCGCGACGAACTTTCTCGCCCCGAGCATGTCTTCGCAGCGGCCCTCGAAGACATTCACATGGCTGTCGAGACCCGGCTGATCGAGTTGATCGGTCCCGTCGGCGGCAAGTTGCATACCGGCCGCAGTCGCAACGACCAGGTCAACCTTGACGTGCGCCTCTTTGTTCGTGGTGCTGTGGGGGCGACGGTTGGTCGTATTCGTCATCTGCAACAGGTCCTTGTGGACAGCGGCGCCGCGCACATCGACACCATCATGCCGGGCTACACCCATCTGCAGCAGGCGCAGCCCATTCTGTTCGCGCATTACGCGCTGTCGTTGTTCTGGGCCCTGGAGCGAGACACGGGGCGCCTCGTCGATGCGGCAAAGAGAGCAGACTTCATGCCCCTGGGCTCGGGTGCTCTTGCCGGTTCCGCGTTCCCCCTCGATCGCCAATACATGGCAGCCGAGTTGGGTTTTTCTGCGGTGACACCGAACAGCCTCGACGCGGTCAGTGATCGCGACTTTCTGCTGGAAATCCTGGCGGCACTATCCATTCTGCTGACACACCTGAGTCGCTACTGCGAGGATCTGATTATATGGTCCTCGGCGGAGTTCGCTTTTATCGAACTCGACGACGCTTATTCCACCGGCTCGAGCATGATGCCGCAAAAGAAGAATCCCGATTCCCTTGAACTCGTTCGCGGCAAGACGGGCAGAGTCTTCGGTGATCTGGTCACTCTGCTTACAGCCATGAAAGGGCTCGGTCTGTCGTATGGTAAGGATCTGCAGGAGGACAAGGAGCCTGTCTTTGATGCCTTCGCCACGGCCGACGACTGTCTCGACGTCTTTGCCAGCGCCTGGTCGACGATGACGGTCAAGGTGGAGCGTATGGAGGCAGCCATTGATTCCGCGACGCTGGCGACGGAATTGGCCGACTTCCTTGTTGAACGAGGCATACCCTTTCGTGACGGGCACCACGTGGTCGGCGCCGTCGTGCGCGCCGCGACGCAGTCCGGGCGTCGACTCACCGAACTTACCTTGGCTGATCTGCAACAACACCACGAGGCATTCGACGAGGAGATCCTGGCGCGGCTCGACCCCCGGGCAAGCCTGGATCGGCGCAATCTTCCGGGAGGCACCGGGCCTGACGCAGTCAGGGCCCAGTTGGCCCAGGCCCGAGAGATCCTCGCTGCCGCCGTATCGGCATGACAGATCTCAATGATGTCCCCAGACTGACGATCCGCGGCGCCCACTTCGGCATTCGTCACGTGCCGATGCGGATGCCTTTTCGCTTTGGCATGGTCACGCTGACCCGCTCGGCCCAGATTCACCTGTTTCTCGACGTCGAACTGGCCGATGGTCGCAGGGCGACGGGTGTGGCAGCCGACATGCTGGCACCGAAGTGGTACGACAAGGATCCGGACAAGAGTTACGCCGACAACCTCAATGATCTCGTCGCCGGCGCGCAGGCGGCGGTGGCGTCGGCCATGGCCGAGTCGAAGCCTCAGTCGGTGTATCGAATCTGGCGCCAGAGCTACGACGATTGCCAGGCTGCGGGTCCCGCTGCGGGGCGCAATCCGCTGGTCGCCAGCAATGGCCCATCGTTGCTTGAGAGGGCCCTGCTCGATGGCCTTGGTGTGGCACTGGGGCTCCCCTATCACACGCTGTTGCTTGACAATCTCGTGGGTATCGATCTGGGAGACATGCACGAGGAACTGGCCGGCGTCGTGCCAGCCGATGTGATCCCCGCCCACCCTCTTCAGCAGATCCACCTGCGGCACACGGTCGGGCTTGCCGATCCGATCCGCCATGTCGATATCGCTGCTGGAGACCGCCTGAAC
>CALFPI010000450.1 GCA_937919035.1 uncultured Gemmatimonadaceae bacterium | reverse complement strand
GCATGGTCCACCTGGAGCAGGGGCACGCCAACGATGGTCACCTGGCCGCATTGGCTGCCAAGGCGCGGGCCGAGATGCCGGAGCCATCCCGCGGCTGATGCGGCATCACAGCTGCGGCGCAGGCTGAACCCGTGATCGCCGCTTACCGCAACGCTCTGCGCAGCACGAGTCGCGATGTTCGTCTGTTCATGGTGGCCGTCGGTGTCGCCGGGTTTTCGTACATGGGCGTGTTTCTGCTGCTGGCCAATCTTTACCTGCTGCGCCTTGATTTCGATGAAACCTTCATCGGCATGTTCGCCGCCACGGGGGCGCTCTCGGCGGCCATCTTTGGTCTGCCCGCCGGCATCGTAGGCCAGCGCCTCGGCGCCCGCCGCAGCATGATTTTCGGGTTCGCCCTGCTGGCGCTGGGGATCGGCCTGCTGTCCGTCGCCGCCCTGTTGCCCAGATCGTGGCAGGCGGTGTGGCTGTTGTCCTGTTGCGTCGTACGGGAACTGGGCAACTCGCTGTACAATGTCAACTCGAATCCCTTTCTGATGACGGCGACCCCCGTCGAGCAGCGGGGGAGCATCTTCGCCCTGCGCAACGCCCTGGCCAATCTGGCGGGTTTCGCCGGCAGTTCGATCGGTGGCTTCCTGCCCATGATCTGGGTCATGGCTGGGGGCGACTCGGTGGAGGATCCACGGGCCTACATGGCGCCCCTGCTGCTGGCCGCATTCGGCCTGATTCCGGGCGTTCTGGCCCTGCTGGCAACAGGCCCACTGATGAAACGAAACGAGCCGATGCCGGTAGCAACGCGGCTCAGCGAGCCTTTGCGCGATCGGATCCTCGGAGCCGCCGCGCACCAGCAACGCCCCAAACCGGCCCCGCAAAAAACGCCGCGGCCCCTGGCTACGGGACCTGCCGGTGGCGCGGTGCCCTGGGCACCGCTGATCATCCTGCCCGTGGTGGGGTTGCTCTACATCACCAGTGTCGCCGCCTCGATTGGCTTCTTCAACGTGTTGATGGATCGCGTCTTCTCCCTGTCCACGGCACGTATCGGCGGCCTGATGGCGGCAACCCAGTTGCTCTGCGTGCCGGTGATCCTGCTGATGACGGCGCAGGCGCGGCGCTTCGGTACGGGGAACATCGTGTCGCTGGCAGCTGTGCTGGTTGCTGTGGGCGCGGTGCTGCAGGGCAACGCCACACACTGGATGGTCGCCGGGGCCGGCTTCATTCTCATGGGGGGACTCAACGGCGTGTTCTTCTCGTCGATCACAGTATATCACCAGGAAGTCGTGCACGCGGACTGGCGACCGCTGATGTCGGGCGCCTTCCTTACGTCCTGCGCTCTGGGCTGGGCCCTGACAAACTCGGTCGGCGGCTACGTCATCATCACCTGGGGATACGCACCGCTGTTCAGTATCGCCGCAGCAGCCACTCTGGCAGGGGCTTTGGTGTTCTCCCTGTTCGCCCGCTCTGCCGCTGCCAATCCCTGACTCTCACAAGAAGGAGAACGATGTGGCCCATCGCATTCGCCTGGGATTCATCGGTTGTGGCGGCATCACCAGCGCCCATTTGCGCGGGCTGAAGATCCTGCGCCAGGCAGGCTTCGAGGAGTTTGAGGTGGGGGCTCTGTGCTCGCGCAACCGCGACAATGCCGAGCGCTACGTGGAACGTGGCAAGGGACCGGCACCACTGCCCAGGATCTCGCCCTCGCCGTCGGACCCACTTTCTGTGCGTGATGTCTACGTGCGGGATCTGCAGGAGCACGAGCCCAGGATCTATACCGATTACGAGCAGATGCTGGCCGATGACGTTGTTGATGCTGTTGTGCTGCTGTCGGCGGTGTCTGCGCATCACAGTGTGGCGCTGGCCGCCATGGACCGCGGCCTGCACGTGCTCGTGGAAAAACCCTTTGCCCTGACCTGTCGGGCGGCGACACGGATGGTGGAGAAAGCCCAGGCGTGTGGTGTCGCACTCGGCGTGGCGGAGAACGTGCGTTATGCGGAAAGCACGCGTGCGGCGGCGTGGGCCCTGCGCCGCGGCTTGATCGGTGATCTGCAGATGGTCCTGTCCGGTGGTGTGGGCAACATCTGGTCACCGGATGTGATCGTCGCCCGGACCGCGTGGCGTCACACAAAGCTGGAAGCCGGCGGCGGCGGCACCATGGACATTGGCGCGCATCTTTTTGATCGCCTGCGCTACGTCTGTGGGGAGATCGACGAGATCACCGCCCTGGCGCGCACGGTGGAGCCAACACGGTATACACGGGACGAGGCGGGAGGTGTCACCGAGCAGACCGGTTGCGACACAGACGACACGTTCTTCGCGCTGCTGAAATTCGCCAACGGCGCCATGGGCAATCTGTTGTTCTCCTGGGCGGGACATGGTGAGGCAACGGCCTTTGATGGCGGTGGTGCACTCTATGGCAGCCGCGGCGCGATCAAAGGCAATCGGTTGTTGGTAGATGTTGAGCCCGAACGGGAACTGGCCAAAGCCTTCAGCGAGGAGGCGGATCCGGCGGAGCGGGACGGTTTCTTCCCACGCGGTGTCACCGATGCCTTTGCGCTGGAGTTGCTCGAGTTTCTCAACGCCATCGAGGAAGGCCGTCAGCCCGAGACGAGCGGCGAAGAAGGTCTCAAGGACATGGCACCGTGCCTGGCGATCCTGGAGTCATCTGCAATGGGGGGAACGCCGGTGAGGGTTGCCGATGTGGAGATGTGCCGGGTGGAGGGCTATCAGCACCAGATCAACGAGCACTGGGGGATCGTCTAGGAAAATTTGCGGCACCCAACACAGAGCTTGCCACCACAAGTCGCGTCAGCGAACCTCGACCCGAGCCCGTAAGGCAAAGACTGTATTCGCCGGATCTGGCAGCGCCTCGGACTGGTAGTTGCGCACATCGTAGACCAGTAACAGCTCGTCATGACTGACTGCGGTGACGCCCGCCATGGCTGAAGTGGCATCGTTGACCCCGAAGAGGGAATGCTCCGGCACGACGGCAATGCGGTCACGCCAATGTGACCCGGTGCCATCCTCGCTGAAAGCCAGATACTGGCCGGGGCGGCCGTAGGTCAACACCACCACACCGTTCGGCAGCACTGCCAGGTCCGGCGACACCGCGACGGCATTGAGATGGGTCTTGCCCTCGTTGACCACCGGGATCTTGCGCACCGGGTAGACCGGTGGTACACCGGGACAGATCTCCGGCGTCGTCCAGGTGAGCCCATCATCCGATGACCGGAACTGCATCATCACCCGCATGGGCTCGTGGTATTCGACGCGGGAGACGGCGAGCAGGTCGCCGTTGGGCAGCCGCGTCAGGGCGGGCTCGGTATATCCGTGGGAGCTGTCGGGTTTGTCCGACCCACATGGCAATGACACGTAGTCGAAGTTGAAGCCGCCGTCCGTGCTGCGAAACAGGACGGGGAACCACCAGGGCACGTCCCCTTCCCGCCGGACAGCGGTGGCGAAGGTGATCAGCGAGCCGTCGGGGGCGACCTGCAGGGTGTTGCAGTTTTCGAAGTTGAGGGCCACCACCGCGTCCGAGACATCGTCCTGCCTTGGGGTCAGGGGCAGGTCCGCTGGATAGCGGAACAACACGTCCGCTCGTTCGCCCCAGGACATTCCACCATCCGCAGATTCCAGCAGGCATGTCACCGCCAACCCGGGCTCGACGAGCCACGCGTGGTGTTGCTGCGACAGGGTCAGGTCACCAACAGCAACGGCGTTGTGCCCTTCCGTCGGCACTGGCTCGGACCAGGTGCGGCCGCCATCGGTGGAGCGTGAGCTGGCATACTCGTGGGGCCACGGGTAGTCGGGGTGGTTCTCATGCGGGCGGAACAGATACGAGAGATGCGTGGCTCCCGGCAGCCCCACGGGCACACGTGAACCAGGCGGCCGGGCGCGATCGGGGTGCAGGGTCATGTGGGCGATGAGAGCGCCATCGGCGCCCCGTCCGGCATTGCAGTAATGGTGCGTCGCCTCAAGTGGCTCGAGGGGACCCGACGCACGGGCGATGACTATGGGATCGTCGAATTCGAGTTGCAACATCCGGGAGAATTCCTGTCGGCTAGCGCAGACCGAGGTTTTTCAGCAGTCGCGACAGGTAGGTGCGTTGCAGGCCCAACTCTTCGGCGGCCAGCGCCTGATTGCCGTCGCTGTCGGCCAGGGCCTGTTGCAGCAG
The DNA here is from genome assembly GCA_937919035.1 of uncultured Gemmatimonadaceae bacterium. Classification (GTDB taxonomy): domain Bacteria; phylum Latescibacterota; class UBA2968; order UBA8231; family UBA8231; genus UBA8231. The sequence goes on along the minus strand of CALFPI010000450.1, from coordinate 19,011 downwards.
ACGGCGCTGAAAAGTCTTTACCGCGGCGTGGTAGCCCTCGGCTGTGTCCAGCTTCGTCCCGCCGCCCATGTCACCACCACGCACGTGATGCGGCAGGTCGTCCACCTCGATCTGTTCACCGCGGCCGAGGACGACGGCGCGTTGTACGGCGTTCTCCAGTTCGCGGATGTTGCCGGGCCAATCGTGGGTGACGAGGGCGTCGACGGCAGCGGCTGAAAAACCGCCCACCTCGCGTTTGACTTGGTGGGCGTGCCGGGCAATGAAGAAGCGGGCCAGTTCGGGGATGTCGTCGCGGCGTTCGCGCAAAGGGGGCACGTGAATGGCGACAACGTTGAGGCGGTAGTAGAGGTCACCAAGGAAGTCCCCGTCGGTGATGGCCTGTTCCAGGTCGCGGTTGGTGGCGGCGATGATGCGCACGTCGGCCTCCAGCGAGCGCTCACCGCCGACGCGTTCGAAGACGCCCTCCTGCAGCACCCGCAAAAGTTTGACCTGAAAGTCGGGCTGGGTGGCGCCGATCTCATCGAGCAACAGCGTGCCACCGCGGGCGATTTCGAAACGCCCCCGCTTCAGTTTGTCGGCGCCGGTGAAGGCACCCTTCTCATGGCCGAAGAGTTCACTGGCCAGCAGTTGGCCCTGCAGGGCGGTACAGTTGACACCGACAAACGGCATGGCAGCACGCGGGCTCCAGGCGTGGATGGCCTTGGCCAGGACTTCCTTGCCGGTGCCGCTTTCGCCGAGCAGCAGGATCGATGCAGTGGACTCGGCGGCTCGTTGGCCGATGTCGATCATCTCCCGCACGGCGGCGGAGTTGCCGACGACAGGGGCGTCGAGGTCGAGGTGGGCCTCTTCTTTGAGCATGGTGTTTTCGCGCCGCAGGCGTTGGCGCTCGACGGTGCGTCCCACGACGACACGCAGGTGATCGGCATCAAACGGCTTCGGAATAAAGTCGTCCGCCCCCGCCTTCATGGCCTCCACGACTTTTTCCAACGTGCCGTAGGCGCTGATGACGACGACGGCGACGTCGAGTTCTTCGGCGCGTATACGCGCCAGCGTCTGCAGACCATCCAGACGCGGCATCTGCAGATCCAGCAGCACCAGATCGGGGTCGAAGATGGGCAAACGCTCCAGGGCCTGCAGACCATCGACGGCGCTGTCGACCTCGTAGCCTTCGGCCTCGATGCGATCGGCCAACGTCTCGCGGATGTCGTCGTCGTCGTCGACAACGAGGACGCGGCCGAGCCTGCCCGTCATGCATTTTCTCCCGCGAGTAGTTCAGCGACCGTTGTGCGCAACGCCTCCGGGTCGAAGGGTTTCAGCATGTACGCGGCAGCGCCCTGCGCCATGGTGTCTTCAGCGATGTTGCGTTCCGAGGACGCACTGAGAATGAGCACGGGTACGAGCGAGCCCCGTTCGCGCAGGGTTCGCAACACGGTCAATCCATCCATCCGCGGCATACGCAGGTCGAGCACGAGTAGATCGGCGGCGAAGGTCTCGAGTCGCTCCAGACACTCAATGCCATCAACCGCCTCCGCTACTTCGTAGCCCCAGTGCGTCAGGCGATCGGCGACGACCTCACGGATGTCCTCTTCATCGTCGGTGACGAGAACCTTGGCGTCAGGCATGGTCGGCTCCTTCGCCACCCGGGTTGACTGGGAGCGTAAAGGTGAACGTGCTGCCCACACCGGCCTCGCTGTCCACGTGCAGGGTGCCGCCGTGCAACTCGACCAGGCGCTGAGAGATCGCCAAGCCGAGCCCGGCGCCCTGGCGATCAGCGCCACTGCCAACCTGGTGGAACTTGTCGAAGATGGTCAGCAGCTGATCCGGCTCGATGCCTGGGCCGTTGTCGCTGACAGCGATGGTCACCTGCCCGCCATCAGCCCCGACACGCACATCCACCTGCCCACCATCGGGGGTAAACTTCACCGCATTGCCCACGAGATTGACGAGGACCTGGTGCACTCGGTCTGCATCCGCCCACGCTGTTGTCTGACCACTGGTGGTGATGGCGAGGGTGATCTGTTTGTCGGCGGCGAGGGTCTGCAGACTGCCGACAACGTCCCGGCCGATCTGCGCTACATCGATATTCGTGGGCCGCAGTTCCAGGCGTCCCGCTTCGATCCGTGACAGATCCAGCAGGTCATCGACGAGTCGACTGAGACGATTGGCGTTGCTCTGGACCCGACTCAGGTAGCGGCTCTGCTTGTCGTTGAGGTCGCCCGTAATGCCGTCGAGCATGTTGTCCACCGAACCCTTGATCGACGTCAGCGGCGTGCGCAGTTCGTGGGAGACGTTGGAGACGAAATCGGACTTGAGCGCATCCATTTCACGCAGATGTTGGTTGGCGGCTTCGAGGGCGGTGTTGCGCTCGTGCAGGGCCTGGGACTGCGCCTGCCGGGCCTGCTCGGCATCGCGGCGACTGCGCAGGCCATAGCCGGAAGCCAGCACAAGGCCGAACACCGACAGTGCCAGGCCGCCATACAGCAGGTACTGCGCCCAGGCGATGGCGAAACTGACGTCCACGAAGGCTGGCTCCGAGTAGTTCAGATCCGCATCCACCGCCATCACTTCGAAACGCAGCGGTCCATCCGGTAGCCCGGCATACTCTACCGAGGTGCTCTGCGTCTGTTTCCAGTCGTCATCGACGCCGTCGAGCCGGTAGTAGTACATCATCTCGTCAGCCGCCGTGTACAGGCTGCGACCGGCAAACTTGAAGCGGATGCTGTTCTGGCTGGCGGGCACACGCACGGCGTCGACGGCGCCGTAGTCCTGGTCGGCGAGGACGCTGACGAGACGGACGCCGGGTGGTGTGTGTCGTCGGCGCAGGCGGGTGACCCCGCCAAGGGTGGCGACCCACATATCCCCGTTGTTCACTTGCAGGATGTCGGTGACCCCGTTCTGCGCCAGTCCTTCCCGCCGCGTCAGCGTGCGGAAGACCCGGCCATCGTAGCGGCACAAGCCGGCGCCCGTGCCAATCCACAGTACGTCGTCATCATCCTTTGCCAGGCTCCAGATCCGGTTGGAAGGCAGCCCGTCGACCGTGGAGAAAAGTCGCTCCCCGTCGTCGTCTATGCGCAGCAGACCCGTTTCGGTGCCGAACCAGGTCGCTGCCTGTGTGTCGGTGAGCATTGTTTCGCCGGAACGCAGGAATTGATACGTGTCGTTGTCACTCCATGTGCGAATCGTGTCCGCCAAGACGAAGGCCCCCGCCCTGTTCCAGGCGGATGTCACCCAACGGCCCCAAAGACGACCGGCGGTGTCCATTTGCAGGCGCGGAATCCAACGGCCCGGCTGGCCGACGGCAGTGATGGTGCCATCCCGGAGTCGTGCCACACCGCTTTGGGTGCCAAACCAGACGTCGCCGTCCCCTTCAGCGACTGAAAGCACATTCGCTTGCGGCAGACCATCCTCAGCAGTCCAGGTCTCGAGACTGTTACCACGCAAACGTTGTATACCCACATTGGGTCCCACCCAAACCCCGTCATCCCGGCTCGGCCATAGCGCATAGGCCCCCATGGGGCTTGCAAGGCCATCGGCAAGGGTCCAGCTCCGGCACTGGCCGTCCCCGCCACATCCCGTCACGCCATCATCGACGACAAACCAGACCTTGCCGTTGCCGTCGCTCACCAGGTCAGAACCTGTTCTCCACCACCGTTGTTGTTCGGTATTATGGCGCCTGTATTGACTGGTGACGGACCGACCGTCGTAGCGGTCGATGCCACGGGCCGTTGACAGCCACAGGTCACCACGCCCGTCCTCGACGAGCCCCCGAACGATGTAATCACTGAGACCATCAGCGACGCGCAGCGACAACAGGTGCTCACCGTCGTACCGACTCAGACCACTGGCCGTGCCCACCCACAGATGTCCCTCGCGATCCTCCAGAAGACAGTTCGCCTGGTCGGCGCCGAGACCGTCCAGGCTGGTGAAGGTGGTCAGTTCCTGCCCATCCCAGCGCAACAACCCCCTTGCGCTCGCCAGCCACAGGGTGCCGCGGCGGTCTTGGAGCATATCCCAGATGCTCCGCGGGCCTGCCAGCGCATCGGGGAGCTCGTCGGTGCCGGCGTCACTGACAAACCGCAGTCGACCATCCGTAACGGATTCCAAGGTCAGTTCGAGGGAGGCCACCCAGGTACCGCCATGACCGTCATCGAGAACGTTATTGATGAGAGAGCCGTTGTCCGCAATGGCGATGTCTTCACTGCGGTCCGCATCGGACCAGCGCCGAACCCCACCGGTGTGGGCGACGAGCAGTGCGCCCTTCTGATCTTCTTCTATGTCAAAAACCGAAACGTCCGCGAAGGCTTCGATCGACTCAAAGCGGCCATCACGCCAACGGGCCATGCCTCTTCTTGTTCCCACCCACACAGTACCATCCGTTGCGACGTGGATGTCGTAGATGGAGGTGCTGGGTAGGCCCCTCTCGACACCATACCGGGTCAGATTCTCTCCATCCCAATGTCCGACGCCCGAGTTATCTCGCTGTCGTCGGGTATGGGCGAACCAGACGTGACCGCTGTCATCGACGACGGCGCCCGTGGGCAATCGGGTATTGAACATGCGAGTGATGATCTCACCGTCGTAGTGAAACAGTCCCTGGGTCGTCCCGATCCACAGGGCCCCCTCCTCATCCTGGGCGAGGGAGATCACTCCGCCGGGCAAGCCATCGGCCTCGCTGATCGTATACCACAGTCCCTGTCGGCTGCCGGGTCCGGCGACGACGGTGTCTGGCGTGGAATCCGACAACTGAGCGCCAACGTTGAGCCGATTTTTCAGGTCGACGACGTGGGTGTCACCTGCCGTCAGTTCAAGGGTGCGTTCCCGCTGCGCATTGCTCTCGGGGTTGAGGTTTGCAGGCAAGTCGGAGTCGCCAACTTCGATCACGGCAACCCGATACTCACCTGCAGGCAATTCGATGGCGTAGTCGCCAGCGTCATCCGTCGACAGCTCAACGGACATGCTGTCGTTGGCAACGGAGGTGATGGACAACCTGCTGGGTGCTGTCAGATCCGCCTCGTCCCACCCCACGTGTCCTGCGAGCCGAGCCACGCGGCTGGCGTTGGTGGCAACGACGGCATCGCCGAGGAAGTAGTACGAATCCCTGGAGCGGCCCTCGTAGATCGGGCCCCAGGTGTAATAGGAAAACCGCTTGTCATCCTCCGCATCGCGGTCCATCACCTCCACATCGAGGCCGATGACGGCGCCCTCAGCAAGACGGAATGTGCCGTCACCAAGTCTGCTGAGATCGACTCGCCACTCGTACCGATGGCCCTGGCGCCGCCGCCGGCTGACGGCTGCCTGGACCGCCTCTTTGTCGGTAAGGGGGCCCTGTTTGAGGAGCCGCAATCGCGTACCCCAGAGTCCGTACTGATGGAGTCCGGTGGAGTCCCCTTCGGCGTGGCCCACATTGATGCGAATGTCCGTGCCATCCTGCTGTAGATCGCGGCCTGCGGCGCTGGTGTCGATGATGGTGGACTCGTCCTGCACCACATCAATGGCGATGTAGAGGGCGTTTTCCTCGACGTTGCAGCCGATCTGGAACCATGCCTCCATATCGCTTGGGTCCAGGGTCTCGCCAAAGCCGCCCTGGCGCTGGATCGGGTAGTGAGGCAGATCGTCAGGCCAGTCGGCGTGCTCACCGTCGACGGTGATGCCGGAAACAGGCAGACAAATGGCGGCGGCGCCACTGTGCGCGAAACACGGCGCCGCCAGCACGAGGGTGAGCAGGGTGAGGTAGGTTCTGATCATCGATCTAAGCGGCAACGATGGCTTGATGCAGAGCGACGATGCTGACCGTCCAGATGGCCAGGGCGAAGGTGACGGTGCGGGCCAAGTATAGTGTGCGGCGCATGGTGGGTCTCCCGTCTCAGGATGGATCAGGCCAGTGGGCCGGCGAATTTGCTGAGGATGCCGACGGCGGCGGTGGCAACGAAGGCGACGACGACGATGGCGACGGTGCAGGCGTTGAGGAGCAGGTTCAGGCGGGCGTTGCGAGGCTGATGGTCATGCATGGCTCTAGCTCCAGTGGATGGCGGCGGAAGACGGGATCTTAAGCGAACAGGATGGCCTGATGCAGGACCAGGGCGCCGATGGCTTGCAGCGAGATGGCGAAGGCGGCGGTGCGGGCGGCGAGGCTGAAGTTCTTGCGGGTCATGATCGAGCTCCTGTTGGGGTGGCGGTTCGTGTCTCGCAGTAGGTATAGCGAGCGCCGTGCCAACGCGACATCGAAGTGGATTCAATAACCCATAACTACTTGCTCATCAATAAGTTACGGATATTTCCTGAAGTTGATTCTGCGGTCAATTCAGCTACAATACCACCTGAAAGTATCGTTTCGGATACGCTCACGATGAATCCGATTCGATACACCATCCACCACCCGCACTACCGTACACAGAAAGACGACCCCGACGTTGATGTCGAGGCCGTCCGTGAGCGACCCGGCGGCCCGGGAGAGGGCGCATGAATGATCAGGCGAAGCGGATCGCCTGGTGCAGGACGAAGGCGCCGATGGCCTGCAACGTGATGGCGAAAGCGGCGGTGCGGGTGATGATGTTGAAGCGCTGGCGTGTCATGTCTCAAGCTCCTGTTGGGGTGGCGGTTCGTGTCTCGCAAGGGGTATAGCGAGCATCGTGCCAATATTTCAACAGAGCTGCGGAAACAATCACTAACCATCTATTTTTCAATGTGTTACACGGCTATTGGAAACATCTACGCGCAGTGAACGTGAGGTCCGAGCCGATTTTCCGTATCGCTTCGGATACGCCCTGATCGAATCCAATCTGATACACTCGGCCGTGCGCAGCACCAGCCGTACCATCCGGGCCGCTGATGATTTCTCAGACCCTCGCCGCAGATCCCCCATGGCATCCACCGGTTCGGTGGAGGCTTTCGGCTGGAGTGGCGCTGCCAACACCTACCAGTCCTGCACGGCGTCATCCGGTCGGCGCAGATGCGGTGGCTCCCCATCCTGCGCAGTCACACTGCGGGCCGCTTCTGCGTCGATGTCGATGCCCAATCCCGGTTGCTCCGACGCCAGCAGGTAACCGTCTTCCACCCGCAGGTCGTGCTGCACGACGTCGTTCATCCAACCCGAGGGCGGCGCAAACTCCTGCACGGCGCAGTTGGCGATGGACAGATTCAGATGCAGCATGGCGGCGGAGCTGACAGGGCTCGAGGTGTAGTGCGTCGCCAGCTCCTGATAATGCATCTCCGCCAGGTGGGCGAGCTTCTTGCCCTCTGTGATACCGCCCGTGTGACAGATGTCGACCCGCAGGTAATCGATCAGCTCTTCCTCGATCAGCTGCCGGTAGGCCCACTTGTCATGGAGTTGCTCGCCGGTGCCGATGGGGACTTTCGTGTGTTGCCGCAGTGTGCGGAAAGCACCGGGGTTTTCCGAGCGGATCGGGTCTTCGACAAAAAACGGATGGTAGGGTTCCAACTGTGTACACAGGTCGATGGCCTGCGGCGGTGACAGGCGCGTGTGCACTTCAAAAATGATCTCCACCGCCGGACCGACAGCCTGGCGCAGGGCCGCCATGTGGGCGACACCATTGATGATCGCCTCGCGCGGGTTGAAGCCGCCGTCGCCGTCATCCCCCTCGCCGCGACAGACGATGGGGGAGATGCGCAGGACCTTCCAGCCTTCGGCCAGCAACTGCTGGGACCGCTCCACCAGTTGTTCCGGTGTGTCGCCGCCGACGTGCCGGTAGACGAGGACCTTGTTGCGTGCCAGGCCACCGAGCATGCGGTGTACGGGTACACCCAACGCCTTGCCGTTGAGATCCCACAGGGCGATGTCGATACCGGCCAGCGCCGATTGCAGCACGGGACCACCGCGCCAGAAGGTGCCCCGAAAGATGTCCTGCCAGATGTGCTCGATGCGGGTGGCATCGCGGCCGACCAGCAAGGGCGCGATCTGTGCCAGGGCGCCGACCACAGCGGAACAACGGCCGGACAGACTGGCTTCGCCGACGCCATAGAGGCCATCTTCGGTGTGAACCTTCACGTAGACGAAGGGCCCTAGCGGAATCGTTTCGAGTTGACGGATCTTCATGGCAAGCACCGGCTTGAGGCAATGGGCGGAAGTGGAGAGCTTAGTCTCTGCATATCATACAGAAATAGAGGAGCCAGCATGAGCGCCATCGACAAGCAACTCGATGAGTTGGAGGATGTGGGATTCATCGTGGTGCAGGGGGCACTGCCGCCGGATCAAGTCGACCTCGTGCGCACTCGTGTCGACCACGCCCGGGCGCAGGGCTGGGAGGAGGGGCTCAATACCGTGGGCAACATGTGGTTCGATACGTTGCTGGACCGCGAGCCCGAGACGTTTGCGCCGCTGGTCGGCCACAGCAGCATCCGCCCCGTCCTGGAAGGGATGATGGGGCCCCAGTGCCAACTGCGCAGCTTTCGGGCCCACATCAATCCCGGGCCGTATCTGCAGGAGTGGCACATGGATTTCTACGGCTACTGGGAAGAGCAGCGCAAAGCGAAGGACTACCGCCTTGCCATGACACCCATCGGCATCAACACGACCTACTACCTGCAGGACAACAATCCCGGCGACGGCCACCTCAAATTCATCCGCCACGGACACAAGGCCGAGCCGCCGCATCTCTACCCCATGGATCGGCCCGCCTTCGAGGCCTGGTGTGACGCTCAGGAACATGTGGTGCTGTATCCGCAAGCCGGCGACTGTGTCGTCTTTCTCAGCCACATCCCGCACCAGGGCGCCAAGGAACGCGATGACATGGAGCGCTCGAATGTGGTCTGCCACTACCAGGTGACACCCATGCATGAGGGTGCATCCTTCGTCTCCCGCTCGCGCGGCTACGCCGGCACGTTCCCTTTTGTCGGTGCGTGAGGCAGGCATGAAGCATCGCTGGCCCGCCACGTTGATTGTGGCCCTGCTGCTGGGTTGCGGCGATGCGCCACCCGATGACGATCTGCCCGGGCCACCCCAGCCCTTTGATGCCCAGCGTTTCGCCACCATGGAGCCGGGCCTGTACCGATCGTACCTGCAGTTGCAGGATGCGCTGGCCCACGACGAGTTTGCTGCCGCCCGGATGGCGGCGACGACCCTGGCTGGCGAGCCCCATGACGACCTGTCCCGGTTGGCACAGGCTGCCGCCGATGCGTCCGATATCACGGCTCTGCGCGAAGCGTTTCGGCTGCTGTCGGAAATGCTGATTGCCCGGGAGCTGCCCGCAGATATGCGTGTGGCCTACTGCCCCATGGCTTTCCACTTCGAAGGCGGCCGCTGGCTGCAACTCAATGGTGACATCGAAAATCCGTACTACGGCGCCGCCATGTTGCGCTGTGGCGCCTTGGAAGATCCCGCTGATTCCTCCGCCACACACGAAGAAAGATGAGACATGACCCGATCGACGCTGCGCTGGATTCCACTGGTTCTGTTGATGGCTCTGACGGTGCAGGCACAGGATGCAGCCCCGCCAGCGGTGCCCGCATCCGCCTGGACGCACAAACTGGTGGGTGCCGTCACCGCCAACCAGGTGGCGCTGAAAGACTGGTCCCAGGGCGGTGACAATTCGTTCTCCTGGGGCTACAGTCTCAACGGTACATCCGAGCGTGTTGCCGGCGCCATGTCCTGGCAGACGGGCTACAAGTTCGCCTTTGGCCAGAACAAGCTTGGCGATCAGGCGATCCGGAAGGTTGTGGACAAGCTCGAGGTGGAGACGGTGCTGAAGTGGACCAGCGGCGGCCTGCTGGATCCCTACCTGAAGGCAACGATGAAGACCCAGGCCTTTCGTGGCTACCAGTACAGCGATGCTCTGCGCACGGCCGTGGCGGGCTTCTTTGATCCGGCGTACCTGACGCAGAGTGCCGGTGTCGGCTACCAGCCGACGCAGCAGGTGACGACCCGACTCGGTCTGGCCCTGCGAGAGATTGTGACCCGCGACTTCAACGCCTATGCCGACGATAAGGGCACGACGAAGATTGAAAAAGTGCGCACCGATGGCGGACTGGAATCGGTGACGGATGCCTCCTGGAAGATGGCCGATAACATCCAGCTGACGTCCAAGTTGGCGATCTTTGTGCCCGTCACCGAACCGGGGGATACCTCGATCGGCAATGATGCAACGCTGACGGTAAAGTTGAGTGAGTACATCACGCTGAATGTGAACCTGGAAATCGTCAAGGACCCCACGGCCAGTGACGCGGTGCAGATCAAGCAGACGACGGCACTGGGGTTGCGCTACAACCTGTTCTGAAAATGGCTGGGACAGAGCTGATCGAAGCCGAGCGAGCGTTGACCGTCACGGGCGGCTACGATGTTGTCGTTGCCGGTGGCGGCATCGCCGGGGTCGCCGCTGCGGTGGGTGCCGCCCGCCAGGGCGCGTCGGTCTGTCTGCTGGAGAAGGCTTTCGGTCTGGGGGGCCTGGCGACACTGGGCAATGTGATCGTCTACCTGCCAATCTGTGATGGCATGGGTCGTCAGGTGATGGGGGGGCTGGCAGAAGAACTGTTGCATCTGTCGGTGGCCGATCTGCGCCAGGACAACAGTGCGGCAAGATTCAAGCGCCTGCCTGCGTGCTGGCAGCCGGACGGAGACCAGCAGGAGCGCCTCCGGACGCGCTTTCGTGTTGACTTCAATCCGGCGTCCTATCAACTGGCACTGGAGCGGCTGCTGCTGGACGAAGGGGTGAAGATTCTGTACGACACCCGCGTCTGTGCTGTGTCCGGGACAGCCCCGAAGATTGACCACATACTGGTGGAGAACAAGAGTGGTCGCAGTGCCATTGCCTGCGCTACGGTCGTTGATGCCACGGGGGATGCGGACATCTGCCACCTGGCCGGTGAACGGACCGAATCCCTGGACTCCAATGTTCTGGCGGGATGGTTCTACACGCTGGATGCAGACCAGCTGAAACTGCGACCTGTGTCCAACAAGTACAGCAAAGACGCGATTCGCGAAGGCGCCGAGGGGCCCTTCTTTCGTGGCGACGACGCCGAACAGGTGACGGCGCAGGTACTGGGCTCGCATGAGATGATGCGCAGGAAACTGGCCCACTTCCGCGACCATGCCCCCGAGACGGATCCACAGTTGGTCATGACACCATCGATCGCCTGTTTCCGCATGACCCGTCGGCTCGTTGGTGCGATGTCATTGAGTGAAAGCCACATGTTCACATGGTTCGATGACATGGTGGGGTATACGAGTGACTGGCGTCGTTGTGGACCGGTGTACGCCGTTCCCCTGCGAACGCTGTGCGCGGTGCGAAACAAGAATCTCACGGCTGTGGGCCGCTGCATGTCCGCCGATCCCACAGTCTGGGACGTGACCCGCGCCATCCCCGCGTGTGCACTCACGGGCGAGGCCGCCGGTGTCGCCAGCGCCCTGGCGGTGCAGCAATTCGCCGCCGACATACATGCGGTGCCCCCCCAGTTGCTGCAGGATCGATTGCGGGCTCAGGGCGGGCTGTTGGACCCCAGGCTCATCCACCCTGCGGGCGACATCTCGCCAGCAGGGTGATCGCTCGGGTACGGGAGCGGTTCACCAGAGAGGACGTTTCATGTTACGAGCAGGAATCATTGGTTGTGGTGGCATTACCGAACGGCGGCACGCCCCCGTGCTGGTGGCACAGGACGGGGTGGAGCTCGTCGCTCTGGCGGACGTCAGCCAGCAGCGGCTGCAGTTGCTGGGCGACAAATACCTCGTGCCCGAGGTCTACACCGACTACGAAAAGATGCTCGCCCACGCCGAGCTCGACATCGTCCACGTGTGCACGCCGCACGACCTGCATGAAGCGCAGGCCATTGCTGCCATGGAGGCCGGTTGCCACGTGTTGCTGGAGAAACCGATCGCCACAACCGCTGCCGAGGCGGATCGAATGGCAGCCGTTGCTGCCCGGACCGGGCGCAAGCTCACAGTCAGCCACAACCAGAAATTCTGCGCCGCCCACGAGGCGACACAGGCGCGAATCGCCGCCGGTGACGTCGGTGATGTGTTTCTCGTGCGCACCGAAGGTTTCAGCCCGAAACATGTGTCCGGCCGGGGCGCCAATCAGGATTGGCGGACGCAGCGCGCTGCCGGGGGTGGCGGGCCCCTGATCGACAATGGTTATCACAGCGTCTATCGTGCCGTCGACTACATGGGTTCACCCATCGTCCGCGTCTTTGCGCGCATCAGCCGCAACGTGCAGGACATCGAGGTGGAGGATACGGCACTTGTGCTGTTCGAACACGCCAGCGGGTCGACGACGTCGCTGCAGGTGGGCTGGTGTGCCCCGGCGGGATCGGTGAGTGTGCAGGAAATTTTTGGCACATCGGGCCAATTGCGTTTAGGGGGCGACAGCCCGGTCAATGTCTGGACGCAGGACAACCCCGCCTGGCAACCGGTGCCGGTGCGCGACGAGGCGCCGGACGAGTTGGGCTTTCCGCCCCTGGTGACCGCCTTCATTGAAGCCGTGCAGAAGGACGGACCCGTACCGGTTACGGCTGCCGAGTCGCGCCATGTGCTGGCTGCCGTCGCTGCCGCCTATGAATCGGGGCGGACCGGTCAACCCGTCGACGTCACCTGAGGCGGACGGCAGGATGGAACAGGACGACGGCTATCGGGGCATCTGGTTCACCCTCGGCCAGATGTGTGAGTACGGGGACAAATACTCCGGTGGTCTGGGAACCTATACCGCCAAACATGTGCCGCTGGCAGTATACGCAGCGGCCGTCCACAAGACGTTTTTCGTCTACGGTGGCGCCCGTGACGGGCAAAGACATCTGCTTGCCATGGCGTCGTACTACGACCACGAGCAGCACACGGTGCCGCGACCGACGGTGGTACACGACAAGGGCGGCGTCGATGACCCACACGACAATCCCAGCATCGCTCTGGATGAGTTCGGGCACATCTGGGTCTTCGTTTCGGGGCGGGGACAGCGGCGACCGGGATTCATCTACCGCAGTCGAACTCCGTACGATGTGCACAGCTTCGAGTTGATCCTCGAAGGGGAACTGACGTATCCGCAGCCCTGGTGGATTGAAGGTGAGGGGTTCCTGCATCTGTTCACGAAGTACACCGGCGTGCGCGAGCTCTACTGGAATCGTTCGGTGGACGGCAGGAGCTGGACGCCGGCGCGAAAGCTGGCTGGCATGGAGGGCCACTACCAGACCAGCCGGCAGGTGCCGGAGGGTGGTGGCGCAGCGGGTGGCGCGCGGGTGATCACCGCCTTCAATCGTCATCCCGAAGGTCACCCCGACCAGCGCACGGATCTGTTCTACACCGAAACCACGGATCTGGGCGAGACCTGGCGCGCTGCCGATGGCACGATCCTGCAGACCCCCCTGATCACGCCGGACAATGCCGCACGGGTACGAGACTTTGCCGCCGAGAAACGTCTGGTCTACATGAAGGATATCTCGGTCGACGCCGAGGGACGTCCCGTGATTCTTGTCGTGACCAGTGCCGCGTACGAGCCGGGCCCCAGAGGCGCGCCGCGGATCTGGACGTTGTGTCGCTGGACGGGCAGCGACTGGCGCTTCACCCAGTTGACGCAATCGACGCACAACTACGACATGGGATCACTCTTCATCAGCGGGGATCACTGGCGCCTCATCGCGCCGACAGAGGCCGGCCCCCAGCATTGGGGCACCGGAGGAGAAATGGCGTTGTGGACGAGCCACAACGACGGCGAGACCTGGACGCTGTCGCAACAGCTGACGAAGGCGTCGGCGCGCAACCACGCATACGCACGACGGCCGCTGCATGCTCATCCTGGATTTGTTGCGCTATGGGCCGACGGCAATCCCGACGTCATGTCGCCGTCGCGGCTCTATTTCTGTGATCACGCCGGTACGGTGTGGCAACTGCCTGCCGAAATGACCACGGATACGGCGGCGCCGATCCTCTGGCCACCGGGCTCGGTCGCATGAAGGCTGCGGACCTGCGTCAACGTCTGCTGGCAAGCCTTGGGGGCGACTGGCCGGCCCCATGCCCTCTGCAGGCGCAGGTGGATCGTGTCGACGCTGCCGACGGATATCGCATCGAACATGTGCGCTACCAGGTGGAGCCGGGCGACGTCGTGCCGGCGCTGTTGCTGGTCCCCGATGGGGTTGCCGACACGCGCCAGGCACCGGGAATCTGCGTCTGGCATCAGCATGCCGGGCAGTGGCACCTGGGCAAAAGTGAACCGGCCGGTCTGGCAGGCGACGCCATGCACCACACGGCAGCGGCGCTGGCGCGCCAGGGCTACGTCGTGCTGTGTCCGGATGCGCTCGGGTTTGAGGACCGCGAAAAGGGCTACCGGCACAGCGGGGGCAACCTCGAGCGCCTGTTGTTTCTGCGCTACGTCGTCAGCGGTCGCAGCCTGGCGTGGAAGAACATCCTCGACATGCGGCGCGCTGTGGACTACCTGGTCTCGCGAGCCGAGGTCAACGCCGAGGCGCTGGGGTGCTACGGACATTCGATGGGATCGACCCACGCCTGGCTGGTGGGTCCCTGGGAACCACGGTTGCGGGCCATCGTCGGCAACTGCTGTCTGCCGACGTACGCCGCGATTGAGGATCAACAACTGCTGCACTGCTTGCCGAATTTTATTCCCGGACTGTACAGCTACGGCGACACGCCGGACATTGTCGGTCTGATCGCGCCACGCGCCCTGCATCTGAATTTCGGTGCAGCCGACGATGGATCGCCGATCGACTTCGTGCGGCAGGGCCTGCAAACGATCGAAGCGGCGTACCAGGCGGCAGGTGCGCCGCAGAATTTCACCCACTACATCGAAGCGGGGTCCGGTCACGTGCTCAGCCACGAGATGTGGCGGCGTACGCAAGAGTTCTTCGCCTGGCACCTGGGCGGCGCCGGTCTCGGCAGGCAGGGCCCAACAGGCTGACGGCTACTGCCGGTGCTGCTGGGCGCCGGCCTCCTGCGCCAGCTTCGCCAATACTTCATAGGGCTGTGCGCCCACAGCCTCGACGCCCCCGATGCGATAGGTCGGCACGCCGGTGACACCCAGTTGCCGACTGCGGTCCCAGTCCGCCGACACCGCCTCGCGATAGCGACGGGAGCGCAGGACCTCGCGGGCCCGATCGGTGTCCAGGCCGACGCCGGCGGCGATGTCAACGAGGTCGTCGATGCGGGCCAGGTTCACGTTGTCAACGAAGTAGGCGGCAAACAGAGCCTCGTGAATGGCTGCACCGCCCGGCTGCGTTACCGCCCAGGCCGCCAGTTGCTGCGCCCTGTGGCTGTTGTAGGTCATGGTGCGTTCGCCGTACTCCAGCCCTTCGGCGCGCATGACGGCGGCCATGTGCTGCTGCATCCGCGCCACGTCGATATTGCGCCCGGCAAACAACTGCTCGAGGCTCTGGCCCGCCTCGGGCGTTTCCAGGTGCAGCGGGAAGTGGACGATGCGAATCGCAAGATTCCAGTCCTGCTGCAGACGGGCGACCCGGGCCGCTCCCAGATAACACCAAGGACAGATGTAGTCGCTGAAAACTTCCAGCTGTAACGGCTCGGTCACAGGCCCGCGGCGTGACGCCCGGCGTCCGGATCGCCCGCCGCCAGGATCGAACCACCATCGATGCTGAGCATGACCGGATTGGAGATGTGCCGCTCCATGACCAGCAGGGGGTGACCCCGACGCTGCAATTCGGCGCGGGTCGACTCTGTGGTGGTGTCGTTGATCTCGAGGGCCCCTGCGTCGGTGAAGGTTGTATCTCGTTGCGGGTTCGGGTCGAAGGAATTCTGGTGGTGAAATGTGGAAAAGCGCGGTGCGCGCACCGCCTGCGCCGGGGACAGACCAAAATCGATGGCCCCCATCAGCATGTGCAGAGCCGTCTGGTCCTGTCGGTCGCCACCGGCGACACTGATGGCGAAGGCGGGCTTGCCATTTTTGAGTACGAGAGTCGGCGTCAGGGTGATGCGCGGACGTTTGCCGGCCTGTATGCAGTTGGGGTGTCCGGGCGTTGTATTGAGACTGCGCAGCCGATTGCCGTAGGTGACACCCGCCTGGCCGCCGTCCATGCGGGTGGTGTCGACGTTGGCACTGGGCGTTGCGGAGACCACGTTGCCCCAGCGGTCGGCAACCACACAAGTTGTCGTGCCGGGTCCACCGGGCCGGTAGACGCCGTCGGCTTTGATGGCCTGCATGGCGAGTGGATCCCCGGGGCGGGCCTCGTCCGAGGCGGTCTGCATGTCGATGAGCGGGCGCCGCAGGTCGGTGTACTCATCCGACAGCAGTTGCCGGAGGGGGACGTCGACGAACTCCGGGTCCCCGTACCAGGCATCACGATCGGCGAAGGCGAGTTTCAGCGCTTCGACGGCGAGGTGTATGTAGTCGGCTGACATGTGCCCGAGGCTTTGAACATCGAAGCCTTCCACCAGACGCAACGCCTGCAGCAGGGCCGGCCCCTGCGTCCAGGTGCCACACTTGCACACCGTGTAACCGCGATAGTCGACGGTGGCGGGCGCTTCGATACGGGTACGATGGGCCTGCAGATCGGCCATGCGCAGAAAGCTGCCGTGGCGGATAAAATCCGCCTCGAGTTCGGCGGCGATATCGCTGCAGCGGGCGTTGCGTCCGTAGAAGCGGTCACAGGCGGCCTGCAGTTTCTCCTCCCGGCTGCCACGGGTCAGATGCTCCTCCTCGACCATGCGACGCAGGGTATGGGCCAGCTTCGGCTCCCACTCGCGTGCGCCGGCATCGAGGATGGCCAGCGTCGGCTCTATGACTTGCGCCAGGGACAGGGTGCCGTACTGCTGCAGGGTGGTGATGCACAGATCCACGACGGAGGGCACGGGTGCCATCTTCATGTCTCCCGGCCCGGGAATGCCATTGGCCATGTACCAGTCGATGGCCGCCTGCGACAGGGGCGCGCGCCCCATACCCGAGAGGGATTTCACCTGCTGGCTGCGGGCATCATAGATCAGCAGTGGCACTTCGCCGCCAATGCAGCAGGCGATATGGTCGGTCACCTGCAGGGCGAAAATCGTTGCCGCCGCAGAATCGGCGGCGTTGCCACCGGCGGCGAGGATCTGCAGGCCCGCATCGACCGCCCCGGCGCCGCCGGCGGCAATGGCACCGACGCGGCTTTCGGCCTGCCAGCCGATGGCTTCGACATCTCTGTTCATAGGGAGAACTCCGCAAGGACGGGGGCATGATCGGAGGGACGATCCCAGGTGCGTGGCTCGCGATCGACACGGGACAGGTTGCAGGTGTCTCTCAAGGCGGCCGACACAAGAATATGGTCGATACGCAGGCCGCGATTGCGCCGAAAGGCGCCCATGCGGTAGTCCCACCACGAGAAAATCTCCGGTTCCTGTTCGAAAAGCCGGAAGGTGTCGGTGAGTCCGAGTCCGAGCAGTCGCTGGAAGGCCTGACGCTCCGGACCGGAGACCAGCACCTGCCCGGTCCAGCCCGCCGGGTCGTGCACGTCCGCGTCTTCGGGGGCGATGTTGAAATCGCCCACCACGGCAAAGCGCTCATGTTGCTGCAATTGCGCTTCGATGTAGCGGCTGCACTTCTCCAGCCAGTCAATTTTGTACTCGTACTTGTCGGAGCCGACTTCAGCCCCGTTGGGCACGTAGAGATCGAGGAAACGCAGATCGCCGATGGTGACACCCATGACCCGCCGCTGGGGATCGTCCAGACCGGGAATGTCGGTGGCAACGTCCGTCGCCTCCCCCAGGGTATCCCTGCGACTGAGGACGGCCACACCGTTATAGGCCTTCTGTCCCGCAAAGACAACGTGATACCCGGCGGCGTCGATCTCTGCGGCAGGGAAGCTCTCATCAACAAGCTTCGTCTCCTGCAGCCCCACGACATCGGGCGACTCCGTCGCCAGCCACTGCAGCAACTGCGGCAAACGGACCTTCAGCGAATTGACATTCCACGAGGCGATCTTCATGACATGAGTTTCCATGCAGCAAACACTAGGGGCTGCGGCGGTTGAGGTCCACGGTTGACTTTGTTCATCCCACAACGGTAGCCTAGCCACATGATAAAGACACGCCTGGATCTACGCAGAACCGGCCCGCTGGATGCGCCGGCGCGCACAGAAATCGCCCGCCTGATTCGTGCGGAACGAGCCCAGGAACCGGTGCCGGAGCAGGCGGGCACGGTCGTCGAGTTCCGGCGTGGAGGCCAGTTGTTGTGCGGTTATCTGGAACGCCCGCCAAAGGGTTTCTTCCGCGTCATGGGTGTGGACGGTCGGGCTCGCCGGCTGCGACGTGACAAGATCGTGGATGTATCGCGTGATGTCGTCGGTGCCTGGCCACCGTCAGAAGCCATGAAAAGCCTGCAGGCCGTCAATGAAGCCCGCGAGGCCGCCCGACAGAGCTTCGACCTGGAGACGCTGTGGCGCGTCGTCACCGAAGCCCACGGGCACCGGCACTGGGCCCTGGAACAGCTGCTGGAACTACATGAATCGGGGCAGGTGGATGGTACGCGGCGCGCGGGTCTTCTGCGGGCCCTGTGGCAGGGACCCTATTTCGATCGGGATGGGACGGCCTGGCGACCGCGGACCGATGCAGCCGTGGAACAACTGCGCGAGGCGGTCCTGCAGGATATCGCGCAGAGCCAGCGGCAGAGCGAGTTGGCCGACTGGTTGCGGCGTGTCGCCGATGGTGGCCCCGTCGACCCTCGGCCGGCGGACACTGCCGCTGCCATCACTCTGCTGGAACGGGCCGCCGTCGGCGACGAATCCCGTGCATCTTCGGCGTTGATGCAGGCGGCGCACCTGCACGGGGCAGGCGGCGCCTTCGAAGTGCTCGTGCGTCTCGGTTACTGGGATGCAGACGAGAATCTGGAACTGCACCGGTTGCGCGTGCCGGATGAATTCTCTGCGGCCGTGGCGGCTGCCGCCCGGCAGATCCCTGCAGACGCAGCGCCACACGGGCCGGGGCGGCGCCGTTGGGGCGGGGGCAGCTATGCCGCCGCCACCGGCGAGCGCGCCTATCGCCTGCGGCGCAACCTGTGGGGGCGTCGCGTCCTGGATGTGCATCTGGCCGTACCGGCGCTGTGGGTGCAGACAGGAGGTGCCATCGATGCCGATGCCGCC
>CALFPI010000449.1 GCA_937919035.1 uncultured Gemmatimonadaceae bacterium | reverse complement strand
GCAGGGACTCCACGGAAATCTCGCGCCTGCGGCAATGAGAAGTTCACGAAGCGATCCAGAAACTCAAACATGTGCTCGCGACGCAACGTCACCATCGCGCCAATCGGCATTCCCTCACGCAGCTTGAAGTTCGAGATGGCTCGCCGTGCCAGCCGAATCGTCGGCTTCTGACCTGTGATAGCCGCCAATTCTGCTACTACAGTATCCAGAGCCTTGGCTTCGGTTACCGCCTCCCCCACGCCCGCATTAATCACGATCTTCTCAAGCAGAGGTACCTGCATGGAATTGCGGTACTTGAACCGCTCCTGCAGTGCAGGAACGATCTCCTTCGTGTACTTCTCTTTTAGTCGAGTCGTAGTCATTCGTATTTCCGTCCGTCGCCGCTCAGGAATCGATCATTTCGCCACTACGCTTGGCCACCCGAACCTGGCGACCTCCGTCCAGGCGCTGTCTGCCCACCCTGGTGGGCTCACCACTCTTCGGATCCACGAGCATCACGTTCGATACGTGCATGGACGCTTCCCGCTCAATGATGCCACCCTGAGGATCTCGTTGGCTGGGCTTTGTGTGCTTCTTCATCATACGCACACCCTCCACGATGATCCGATCTTTCTCAGGGAGCACACGCAGCACTCGGCCGCGCTTACCCTTGTCATTGCCGCTAATGACAAGCACTGTGTCGTCGCGCTTAATCTTCATAGGATGCCTTACACAACCTCGGGAGCAAGGGACACGATGCGCATGAACTGGCGATCGCGCAGTTCACGGGCAACAGGCCCGAAAATTCGGGTGCCCCGTGGTTCGTTCTTGTCGTCGATGAGCACTGCCGCATTCTCATCGAAGCGAATGTAGGAGCCGTCGGGACGGCGATATTCTTTCTTGGTCCGCACCACTACTGCACGCGCGACCTCACCCTCCTTGAGGGGCCCATTGGGCAAAACATCATGCACAGCGACTATAATCACGTCGCCCACGCCTGCATAACGACGCTTGGATCCGCCCAACACCCGGAAGCACTTTGCCTTGCGAGCACCCGCGTTGTCCGCCATGCGGAGTATGGTGTATTCGTGTACCATCTCAGACTTTCGTAAATGGGATCGCGCGACGGCTCAGCCGTCGACTGCGGCTTTCGTCACAACCTGAATCAACCGCCAGCGCTTTGTCTTGCTAATCGGCCTGCACTCCCGCAAGCGGACAATGTCGCCTACTCCAGACTCGTTGCTTTCGTCGTGAGCGACAGCCTTAGATGTGCGCTTTATACCTTTGCCGTAGAGCCGGTGCGGAGCACGCAATTCAATGACAACAACACGTGTCTTCTCAGAACCTGCCTTGATGACACGCCCTTCGATAACGCGACCACCAAATGTCTCTTCTACTTCTGCCATCTTCTTGCCTTAGCTCCCCTGCCCGACGCCTGCATTGGCGGTTTCGTTTTCGCTCAACAGGGTCCGAACCCTGGCAATATCCCGACGAACGTCCCGCAATCGAATCGGACTGCTCAACTGGCCGAGGGTATGCTGAAAACGCAGATTGAAACTCTCTTCTTCGAGCTCCTCCAACCTCAACCTCAGGTCGTCGGCGGTCTGCTCTCTCAATTCATTTGTCTTCATCTATTCCTCTTACTCTCAGACCAGACGCTCGACGAACTTCGTCTTGATCGGAAGCTTATGGCCAGCCTTCCGCAACGCCTCTTTCGCAATCTCTGGCGTAACGCCGGACAACTCGAACATCACTCGACCTGGTTTGACAACGGCGACCCACTCATCCGGGGCACCCTTACCCTTACCCATGCGAGTCTCAGCGGGCTTCTTCGTCAATGGTTTATCCGGAAAAACCCGGATCCACAGCTTGCCCGTACGACTCATGGCGCGACTGATGGCGACACGCGCTGCTTCAATCTGTCTGCTCGTGACCCAACCGCATTCCAGGGCCTTCAGACCAAACTCCCCGAAAGAAACCAGGGCCCCTCCCTTGGTCTGACCGCGCATGCGTCCACGAGACTGCTTGCGCCACTCGACCTTCTTCGGCATCAACATGGTGGTCTACGTTCCTCAGGCCTTTTGCTGCTGCTCTTCAACGGTTTCATCAACGACTTCACCGAGACAGATCCACACTTTCACACCGACAGTACCGGAGATTGTGAAGGCGGTAGAGGTGGCGAAATCGATGTCGGCCCGCAATGTGTGCAACGGCACACGTCCGGCGGGTTCGGATCTCTCATGGCGGGTCATCTCGGAGCCACCAATCCTTCCATTGCACTCGATACGAATGCCTTCGGCACCCATGCGCATGGAGGATGCGACACACTTCTTGATAGCCCGACGAAACGCAACACGCTGCTCAAACTGTCGCGCCAGATTATCGGCTACCAACTGTGCATCAAGCTCCGGCTTCTTCACTTCCTGGATGTTTAACGTCACATCCTTCTGCGTCAGCGCCTTCAGCTCATCACGCAACTTGTCCACCTCGGCCCCCCGACGACCAATGGCAATGCCAGGACGCGCCGTGTGCACTTCGATTGTCACTCGCTTGGGGTGTCGCTCAATATTGATCCGCGATACGCCCGCCCGTTGCAGACGCTGACGAATATACCGCCTCAGCGTAATGTCCTCACCAAGGAGTCCGGCGAAGTCCTTCTCGGCGAACCAATTCGAACTCCAGCCCTTGATGACACCAAGGCGAAAGCCGTAGGGATGTGTCTTTTGACCCAATGCAGTTCCTCTCTAGCCTCTGGCCCTTCGGCCTACTCGGTAGCTGCGGTCTCGACGACCGCAGAGTCATCGCGACCATCAGATACGATGATCGTCACATGGCTTTGGCGCTTGTCGATACGGTTTGATGTGCCCCGGGCGCGTGTCTTCATGCGCTTCAAGGTCCGTCCCTGGTCCGCCATCACAGTGCTGACAAAGAGACTGTCAACGTCAACCGTACGGGCAGCGACCACATCTTCGTCGTCGTCCTGGCGCGTCGCGTTGGCAATAGCCGAACGCAACGTCTTCTCAATGATCCCTGCCGCCCGTCGGGGCGAATACTGCAGAATCGACAGGGCCTCACCCACTGATTTACCACGAATCAGATCAAGGAGCTGCCGCACTTTGGTGGCGGGAATTCCAATATCACGTTGGATGGCTCGCGCTTGCATCGCTCGAATTCCTCTTACCGAACGCCTGTGGACCGCTCATTGGCGCGGCCAGCATGCGAACGAAACGTACGGGTCGGCGAGAACTCCCCAAGCTTGTGACCAACCATATTCTCGGTGATGTACACCGGGATGAACTTGTTGCCGTTGTGCACCGCCAGCGTATGCCCCACGAAGTCCGGCGTAATCGTTGACCGCCGGGACCAGGTGCGCAACACTTTCTTATCCCCAGACTTGTTCATGCCTTCAATTTTGACGGCCAAGGGGCCATCAACAAAGGGGCCTTTTTTAATCGAACGTGGCACTAAGTTTCCCTTCCCTCTTCTTACTTACGGTTGCGACGGCGGATGATCCAGGCGTTCGACGCCTTCTTCCGCTTGCGCGTTTTGTAGCCCTTGGTCGGCTTACCCCAAGGAGTGACCGGGTGACGACCACCAGACGACTTGCCTTCACCACCACCATGGGGATGGTCGACCGGGTTCATGACAACTCCACGAACCTTTGGGCGACGCCCCAACCACCGGGCCCTGCCAGCTTTTCCAAGGACCACGTTGCCATGGTCCACGTTGCCGACCTGACCAATAGTCGCCTTGCAGGAGAGCATCACGAGGCGCACCTCACCCGAAGGCAAGCGCAACTGCACACGCCCCAATTCCTCGTCCCGTCCCATGATCTGCACTTCCGATCCGGCACTTCGGGCCATGCGACCGCCCTGGCCAGGATTCAGTTCAACATTGTGAACCGTCGTTCCAATTGGAATCCGACCCAGCGGCAAAGCATTGCCCACAGACAGAGGCGCCTCAAGACCACTCATCACCTCGGACCCAACGGCCAGCCCATGGGGAGCCAGCATATACCGCTTCTCGCCATCCCGATACACCACCAAGGCAATAAACGCCGATCGATTCGGATCGTACTCGATGGTGGCAACGCGCCCGGGGATCCCATCCTTGTTGCGACGGAAATCGATAATCCGATAGCGGCGTTTGTGGCCACCACCACGTCGACGGGACGTGATGCGCCCATGAACGTTACGCCCACCCGACTTCTTGACCAGCGCCCCGAGAAGGGACTTCTCGGGCGTGTCGGTTGTGATCTCTGCAAATGTATTGACCGTCTTGAAACGCAGTGTCGGCGTAATCGGACGGAATCTCTTGATCGGCATTCTATCTCCCTCGCTCAGAGATTCTCAATAAGGTCGATGGATTCGCCAGAGCACAACTTCACATAGGCCTTCTTCCAAGAAGACGTACTGCCCTGGTGTGCGCCCTGCCTCTTGGGCTTCGGGTGCACAGTCAGAGTCCGCACGGCCTCCACTTTGACCTCGAAAATCGACTCGACCGCCTGGCGGATCTGAACCTTGTTGGCCCGCGCATCCACCTTGAACGTATAGATGTTGCCGTCGCGCAGAACCGTCGCCTTTTCGGTGACGACCGGATTGCGGAGAATATTGCGTGCACCAGCCATAGTTGCCATTTATCTCACTCGCCGTCGTCGTCGCCATGCACCCGGTTCAGAGCATCAACTGCAGCCCGTTCCAGGAGCAACACATCAGCCGCCACGAGATCGTAGGTGCCCACCGTGTCAGCTGTCCGGATCTTCACCTTCGGGATATTCCGTCCCGACTTCACCAAAATGGGCGAATTTTCCGCGGTGACGAACAACACTTTTTGTCCCGCCAGCCCACAAGCAGCGAGCATGGCAACAAAGTCTTTTGTCTTCGGCACTGCCAACTGAAAGCCATCAACCACGAAGACCTGTCCCTCTTGACCCATGGCAGTCAAAACCGACCGAAGCGCCTGTTTACGCAGCGTTCTGGGCAGTTTCGTCCGGTAACTGCGTGGCTTGGGAAGACCGAAGGAAACTCCACCCCCGCGCAGCAGCGGACTGCTGACAGTTCCCCGCCTTGCACCACCAGTGCCCTTTTGGCGATGGTGCTTCTTGCTGGAATAGCTTGTTTCCGATCGACTCAAAACGGACGCATTGCCCTGGCGCTGATTGGTCTCATAGGCAACGACCGCCGTGTGCACAGCTGAGGTCGATACACGCGCCTCAAACAACGTCGCTGGCAACTCAACCGTTCCCGATTTTTGCCCTTGAATACTCAATACATCAACGGATGGCATGACCTAAACCTTGATATCAATGCCGATGCCGGCAGGAAGGTCGAGCTTCATCAACGAATCGACCGTCTGTGGCGTCGACTCGTAAATGTCGATGAGACGCTTATGAACACGAGTCTCAAATTGCTCGCGGGATTTCTTGTCCACGTGTGG
>CALFPI010000448.1 GCA_937919035.1 uncultured Gemmatimonadaceae bacterium | reverse complement strand
CCTCGAGCCAATGTCGCCGACGACCGCCTACCTGCTGGGCCAGGCCCGGGAGGGTATGGCGGAACCTGAGCAGGCTCTGGCAGACTACGAGCAGGCCCGGCGGATGGACCCCAGTTACATGGACGCCCACTACCGTGTGGCCCAACTGGCACGACGCCTCGGCCGCATCCCCCTCGCTGACAGTGCCATGGTCGCCTATGGCCATCTGCAGGCTGTGGGCGGCAACGATGCCGATGCACTCAAGCAAATGCGCTTTCTGCGCGATGCCATCGTCGAATCCGGCGATCAGCCCGATCATGTCTTTGCGTTGGCGAAATTTCTCTTCGACCAGGGATACCTGGAGGAGTCACAGAACCGGCTCGAGGCCGTCCTCCGGCAGCAACCTGGTAACTACCGGGCCCACAATCAGCTGGGTAACATCTACCTGCGAAGGCGGATCCCGGCACTGGCTCTGGCCCGGTTCGAAGAGGCATTTCGCATTGCGCCAACCTTTGCGCCGGCGGCGCTGAATGCGGGCAATGCGTGCATGCTCCTCAAGGAGCCCGGTCGTGCCCTGCCCTACTATGAACGTGTTGTGGCGCTGTCTCCTGATGTAGCCATGGCCTGGTACGGCCTGGGATCGGCCCACCTGGCGTTGGGCCGCCCCGAAGCAGCCAGCAGGATTCTGCAGCAGGGCCTGGATACGACCCATCCCGGTGGCAGAACGAAAGCAGCCTTCCTCGAACAACTGAGGAAGGCGCGCCTGGGACAGAAGTAAGCTGAACCGTCTGCAGGGATAACCTGCCCGTATTCTCAGCGGATCCCGATCGCCTCCACACCATTCTTGCGCATCACATCGAGCAGGTGTATCACATCGCGGTAGGCGATATCCCCTGCCCCGGTGAACATCACCTTGCGTTCACCGGCCATGCCCGCAGGCAACAACTCATTCAGCTCACCAGGCAATTCCTGCTCCGAAACTTCTTTGCCATTGAGCAGGATCTCGCCCTCTGCCGTCAGTACGACGATGGGGTCCTGACGCACAGCGCCGGCGGATACGCCGGATCCCTCCTGAGGCAGAGTTGTCGCCATCGTCTCGATGATGATCGGTGTGATGACGAGGAAACCGAGCAGCAGTGACAGAGAGACATCACCAAGGGGTGTGATGTTGATCGCCGATGAGGCGCGCTTGCTCTTCCGGGGACGTCGACGGGCCATGATCGGACTCACTCCACCCTGGAGGCGACAAGGTCGACGGAAGGTGCACCCACAACCTTGCACACGTCCATCACGGATAGAACTTCTCGATATGCGAGGTTTTCGGCGCCCTTGATCACAACGGGCTTGCCCTCCTGTCCACGATAGGCCGTGGTCAGTTCACTCTGCAGTGTGGCTCGATTGACCGGCTTGAGATTGACGAACATGGCACCGTTTCCCTGAATGGAGAGCACGACGCTCTGGTCCTGTTCAGACAATGCCTCGATGGCCTCGGCCTTGGGTGTTTCGACCTGCACACCCTCGCGGATCATGGGCGTGACAATCATGAAGATCACCAGCAGCACGAGGGCGACGTTGACGATGGGTGTGATATCGGGCATGGCAGAGACGTTCGTACCGCCATCGGCGGTGCGGCGCTGGTGGCGGGGGGCGCCAGCGCGTGAGCCCGTAAGCGTCACGTGCTTAAGAACTGCGCTGTGCACCAACCGGCGTGCATGGTTGTCGATGTCGACGGACATGGTGTCGACTCGATTCATGAAGTAGTTGTAGGCCCACAGAGCTGGCATGGCGACGAACAGACCGATCACCGTTGTCACAAGCGCCTCGGATACGCCCGCCGACACAGCCGCCAGTCCCCCGCCACCCGTATCAGCGATGCCACGGAAGGCGGAAATCAAACCCGTCACCGTGCCAAAAAGCCCGAGAAAGGGCGCTACACCGGCGACGGTCGCCATACTTGTCAGACGCGTCCGGAGATTGATGACAGCGACATCGACGTTGCGGAGGGTTGCGTCCTCAACAGCCTCGAGAATCAGGTCGCCGTCATCCTCTTCGGTGCACAGACGGTCATACTCTTCAAGGCTGGCGCCGACAACAAAAGCCAGCGACGCAAAGTCGGCATACTCAGGTGCGGCGGCGCGCGTGCGCAAGGTCTTGATGTCCGTAACGCCCTGAGCCTCGGCGGCAAAAGCCTGGGTGCTGCGGGATGCCCAGCGCAGGGCTACAAGACGCTCAACAACAACCGCCATGGAATAGACCGATAGCACGCTGAGGATGGCAATGATGACCTTCCCCGTGGGGGCCATACTCGTCCACATCTCGCCGATCATGCCGCCCACGTTACTTGATCCCCGCCATCAGTTGTTGCGTGACTCCGCCCTCCTGTGTGAGAGCGAAGACTACCGTGTTGACCGTGAACTGCAGGTGGCGCGTGCCATCCACGGCAAGCTGGAAGTTCTCGGTGCCCTCTCGTGCCGAACCCGTCGTCACCTGGCTGATGGTGAACAACACGGCCAGCCTGTCACCGATTACGAGCCCCATGTCACCGATCTCGACATTGCCGACGCCCATGTTGTCACGCACAGCCATATCAAAGTCGAAGTAGGAATGATAGAGCGGATGGCTGGGCTTCAAGTATGTGAAGCGCCAGTCCTGTCCTTCATACAACCCCTGTGTGCTCAAGGCCTCGCGCAGGCGATCGAACTTGGGGCCCTTCAGCTTCTCGTTCGGTCCCGATGTTGTCAGTGCAAAACCACCATTGGCCAGATAGTGACCGAGGCTCTCGATCTCCTTTTCGCTGGACGAGTGTACCTCGCCGAACCAGGCGGGCAACATCAGCCATGGCACCTGATTGATGCGCGGATCGTCGAGCGGAATAGGGCCAAGGTAGTCGGCTTCGATCCCGGTGTACTCATCTAGGGCCTTGATGAGGAAATCCAGGTTCTCGTACTTCGTGATCTGCGACGTCAACTGCGCCGAGTTGCCCGATTCGTGCCCCCCGCTGCCAGCGACCGTGCGATTCTGCGTGAAGGCCTGGGCCAGATGGATGTAGCCGCTGATCTTGCGTCGATCGTCAGGGTCCTGAATCACCATCGCCTGGTACTGCCCGGAATCCATGTCCTTGATGGCTAGCATATCGAGGTTCATGTCGACCTGCGCCGTGGATTCTTTCACGCCACGGACTTCCACGTCACTGAGAGTCGGCAGAGCCAGGGCGAACTGTGCGCCACATCCGGTGGACCCGCCACCCCCAACCCCCATGCGGGCACTGCGGCGCAGGGAGGGCGGCGCAATCTTGGATGCATCCAGTTGGTTCAACAGATTGTCGGTGCGCATGGCGACCATCGCCTGCACCTGCTGTACCCGCGTCTGCGCAACTTTTGTTTTTTGTTGCAGATAACTGCCACGGGGCACCGGAGTCTTGCGGAATTCAAGCACGCGAGCCGTGGCCCGAGGCGGCTTGATGAAGACACTCGGTGGTGGTGGTGGCTCAAACGTGATCCGCTGCACGGCCTGACGAACGCGCTCGCCCAGACTCATATAGGAACCGACGACCACCAGATGGACGGCAACCGACGCACATACGCCGATCAACCACCATTTCGGGTGCCGCATCAGGATGCCGGTACCGTTGCCGCTCATGGTCGATTCGCTACCCCGGAATGGATGAAAGACAGTGTGGGAGAGGGCCCGCAGACAAACCGCCTGCGGGACCTCTCGCCATCACCATGTTACAACGAACTACAACCGCAACAGACCTCGTCAGCAACCGAGGCCCGAGCGCTTGTTACCGATACAGGGACTTGATTGCGCCCCAGGTCGTGGCTTCAACGGCTGTCTGATTTGTCGTATTGGCATCAGTCAGCACGAAACGTGGCCACTTGGCGTTGGTACCCAGATCATTCTGGTCACCGCCGAAGTACGTCTGACCATAGCTGTCGTCACCATCCGGATCCGGGATGATGAAACGGCCACGGAACGCGAAGCCAGCGCCGACGTTGCTGCGCAAGTCAGGCTGGAACAGGAAGATCAGGTCCCAGGGTGCGTTCGCCTCGAACCAGTAGCCCGTGGCGCTGGGGCCGCCGGCGACAGTTGCGCCGAGGAAATAGCTGGGATCGTCACCGTAGATTACCTGCGTACCGGTGCCGGCGTCGAAATGGCTGATGTGCATCGAGTGACCAGCTTCGCCGGTGTTCAGCGGGCTGACACGCCAATCGACAATGCTATTGGAGTTATTCGGACCGGCACCATCACTGAGATCCATGGTGATCCAGAATGTGTCGCGCTGCCAGAAGTTGGCATCGCCGCCATCCGGAGCCGGGATGATGTCGTAGTGGTTGTCGATATTATCGGCAGCCGTGTAGAGATTGTCGGCATCCCACGCGAAGAAGTAATTGGCGACCAGGTCAGCATCCGTGCCGTTCTGGGCGGGA
>CALFPI010000447.1 GCA_937919035.1 uncultured Gemmatimonadaceae bacterium | reverse complement strand
GCCGATCGACCAGCCGTTGGAACCGCTGTCGATGTCGTAGCCGACGCCGGGGGATCAGCAGATCGGGGTCGCCGCCCGCCTCCTGCAGGGCCGCCGCCGACAGCCGCAGCGCCTGCGTGCCGTCGAGGACGGCGCCATCGTACAATCCTCCCGGTGGGACCGTCAGCAGGTGACCCTGAGGATAACTGCGGACCATGCGCGCTGTTGCCTCCGGGCCGATCGTTGCCGCCAGACGTGTGCGCAGCAGCTTCGGCTCGAATGTGCCCAGCAGGCTGTTGCGCATCTTGTACACCGCCAGACAATGCCAGTTTTCCCACGGCTCCGGCCTCTCGCCGAGAAGGCGGTACTCAATGGGCAGGACCGTTGTCGAGTCGATGCAAGCATTCACCCCCGCCGTGTAGCTGTCGATCATGGCGCGCGCGGCAGGCGAAGCGATGTCGTAGTCGAGTTTTGCCGTGCGCCCCATACCGGCAGCCCGCAGCAGGCAATCCTTGCCCACCCCCGGTGGTCCGACCCATTCGGCCCAGCGGCCGAGAGCCTGGTGACGATCGGCTTCCATGTGCCAGAGTCGATCCTGGGCGGTGACAAAGCCCTGAGCAAAGAACAGGGCCGCAGTGGATCCTGCGCGCACATGCGGTATGCCCCAGCGATCGCGGAACACATCGACGGGCCCATCAAGGCCGGCAAGGCGTTGCGTAGCGGTGAGATCGGGCAGCGATTCGCGCAGTGTGTGCAGGTCAGGAGACATAGTCATAGGGCGTGACTATATTGCGCCGACCTATTCAGCGAAAGTCGGGAGAGTACAGACGTATGCCGCCGGAAGAGAAATTCCAGTTCGACCTTGAAGGCGATCTGCTGACAAGGGGTGTTGCCCGATCGAGGCTGCGGGGCCACCGCGTCGACTGATTTTATGCACATCGGTCCGTGGGACCTGGTCCTGATCGTCGTGGTCTCCGTGCAGACGACGGTTGTCGCCTATGTTGCCGCGCCACGGGTGAAGTCCCTCTTCCTGACGTTGCCTCTCCCTTTCACTGCGGTCGCCCTCGCCGTCGGTCTGCCGTTGGACGCCGCCAACGTGCTGTCATTGCTACTGCTCCTTGGCTACATCCATGGAGTACGCCTGCTGCACGATCGAGTGGGTGTACCCATTCTGGCCGCGATCCCACTGTCGCTGGCAGGTTATTGTGTGGCCGGTTGGCTGGCTGTCGGCATCGTCCCCTCCGGACCCGTGACGTTCTGGATCAGCGCTGTCGGCATGTTGGGCCTGGGCGCCCTGCTGTTCTGGCGCAACGCGCCACGTGCCGAGCGCGCCCACCGTACACAACTGCCCGTGTGGCAAAAGCTGCCAGCGGTGCTGGCCGTGGTGCTGCTCCTCGTCGTCGTCAAGCAAGAGTTGCGTGGCTTTGCCACGTTGTTCCCGCTGGTGAGTGTTGTCGGCGCCTATGAGGCGCGCTACTGCCTGTGGACTCTGTCGCTCACCGTACCGCTGTTGATGCTGACCCTCGTGCCGCTGATGGCCGTCGCCTACCTGGCACAGGACTATGTTGGGCTTCCAGGGGGTCTGGCCCTGGGCTGGCTCATCTTTCTGCTGCTCATGATCCCCCTCATGCGCTGGCAGTGGCGTCGCTGGCCGGCGCCGCTGGCCGTGCTGCCCCTCGTCCTGCTACCGGCGCTGACACCGGAGGCGGCCACCGCCGAACCGACCCATGCCATCGGTATCCATGGCCAGGTCAAGTACGGTCCCGACTTCACCCACTTCGACTATACCAATCCGAAGGCGCCCAAAGGGGGCGAGGCTCGTCTCGCCGTGATCGGCAGTTTCGACAACCTCAACCCCTTCATTCTCAAGGGTGTCGCCGCTGCCGGTACCACGATGCTCTACACGCGTCTGTGCGAGAAGGCGCAGGATGAGCCGCTGTCGGAGTACGGCCACCTGGCACACGCCATGGATCTGGC
This sequence comes from uncultured Gemmatimonadaceae bacterium, assembly GCA_937919035.1. Taxonomy (GTDB): domain Bacteria; phylum Latescibacterota; class UBA2968; order UBA8231; family UBA8231; genus UBA8231. The sequence goes on along the minus strand of CALFPI010000447.1, from coordinate 5,381 downwards.
ACCGGACCGCAGTGCCATCACCTTTTTTCTGCGCCCCGAAGCACGCTGGCATGACGGTGTCCCGGTGACCGCCGATGATGTTGTTTTCGCCTTCTACGCCCTCGTGCACGACGGCATCCCCTTCTATCGCGCCTTCTATGCCGACGTCGATACCGTGATCGCCGTCGATGCCCACACGGTCCGCTTCGAACTGGCCGCCACGGACAACCGCGAACTTCCAGTGGTTCTTGGCCAACTGCGGGCGTTGCCCAAACACTACTGGGAGGGCCGCGACTTTGCCGCCACGACGCTGGATCCGCCCCTGGGCAGCGGTCCGTACCGTATCGAGTCCATCGACCCGGGGCGGTCCATCACCTACACCCGCGTCGCCGGCAACTGGGACGAGGATCTGCCGGTGCGCCGTGGGCAACACAATTTCGATCACATTCGCTTTGACTACTACCGCGACGACACGGTGGCGCTGGAAGCGCTGAAAGCCGGCGATTACGACTTTCGCGCTGTCGGCACCGCGCGGGAGTGGGCCACGGCTTACGATCACCCCGCCGTCGACGACGGTCGTCTCGTGCTGACCGAAATCCCCAACCGTCGCATCCGTGGCATGTCCGGATTCGTCTTTAATACGCGCCGGTCGAAATTCAGCGACCCGCAGGTGCGTCGCGCCCTGGCCTACGCCTTCGATTTCGAATGGACGAATGCCACTTTGTTCCATGGCTTCTACACGCGCACGGAAAGCAATTTCGCCAACTCTGAACTGGCTGCCACCGATTTGCCCGACGGGCGTGAGGGCGAGATCCTCGAAGACTTCCGTGGGCGTGTGCCCGAGGAGGTCTTCACGACGGCCTATCATGCCCCGTCGACAGACGGGCAATCCGGTTCGGTCCGGGCCAATCTGCGCGTCGCCCGGCGCATGCTGCGCGATGCCGGCTGGATCATCAACGATGGACGCCTGGTCAACACCGCCACAGGTGAAGTCATGGAGCTTGAGTTTCTGCTGGCGCGCCCCTCCTACGAACGTGTTATCGGTCCCATGCAGGTGCACCTGCAGCGCCTTGGCATCCACTCGACGATCCGCACCGTTGACGGCTCACAGTACTGGAACCGACTGCAGGCCTTTGACTACGACATCGTCGTGCGCAGCTGGAATCAGTACTTGTCCCCCGGAAACGAGCAGCGCAATTACTGGTCGTCGTCGTCGGCCAACGCCCCGGGCAGCCGCAACTACGCCGGCATCAACGATCCCGTCGTCGACGAACTCGTGGAGCGCCTCATCGCCGCCCAGACGCGCACCGAACAGATCGCCACGGCGCGGGCGCTGGATCGCGTGCTGCTCTGGGGACACTACCTGATTCCGAACTGGCACACGGACCTGCATCGCCTCGCCTACTGGAACAAATTCGGCCGGCCGTCTGTGGTGCCGCTGATCGCGCTCGGTTTCCCGGAGACATGGTGGGCGCTACCCGCCGCGGGAGTGGCCCCATGACCGGCTACATCCTGCGCCGCCTGCTGCTGATGATTCCGACCCTGTTCGGCATCATGGTGCTGAACTTCGTCATCGTCCAGGCCGCTCCGGGGGGCCCCGTGGAGCAGGTGATTGCGCGCATGCAGGGACATGACACGGGCGCCGCCGATCGCGTCACCGGCGGCGGTGCCGGGGAGATCGTCGCCGCCGACCTGCAGGGCAGTGAGGCCGATGCCCGCTATCGGGGTGCTCGCGGCGTCGACCCCGATCTCATCCGCGAACTCGAAGCTCTCTATGGTTTCGACAAACCTGCCCATGTGCGCTTCTTCGATATGATCGGCCGCTACCTGCGCTTCGATTTCGGCGAAAGTTTCTTCCGCGACCGCAGTGTCGCCGACCTCGTCCTCGACAAACTGCCCGTGTCGATCTCACTGGGCCTGTGGTCGACCTTGTTCATCTACACGATCTCCATCCCTCTGGGCATTCGCAAGGCGATGCAGAGCGGTTCGCGCTTCGACATCTGGACCTCGGGTGTCATTGTGGTCGGCAATGCGGTACCCGCCTTTCTCTTTGCGGTTCTTCTGGTTGTGCTGTTGGCGGGCGGGCACTATGTGCAGTGGTTCCCATTGCGCGGGTTGACGTCGGCCAACTGGGAAGAGCTGACCTGGGCGGGACGCGGCGTCGATTACCTCTGGCATCTGTGCCTGCCGGTGCTGTCGCTGACCATTGGCGGCTTTGCCGGCCTGACCCTGTTGACGAAAAACTCCTTCCTCGATGAGATCGGCAAGCAGTACGTCGTCACGGCGCGGGCCAAAGGCCTGACGGAGAACCGCGTGCTGTATGGCCACGTGTTCCGCAACGCCATGCTCATCGTCATTGCCGGCTTCCCCGCCGCTTTTGTGCACATCCTGTTCACCGGCGCGCTGCTCACGGAGATCATCTTCTCCCTGGATGGTCTCGGCCTGCTGGGCTACGAATCGGCCGTCAATCGCGACTACCCCGTGGTATTCGGCACGCTCTACTTCTTCACCTTCCTGGGGCTCGTGCTGCATCTCATTGGCGACCTGATGTACACCCTCGTGGATCGTCGCATCGACTTCGAGGCCCGGTAGCGTCATGGCCGCATCTCTGCACCTGTCCCGACTGAATCGCCGGCGTCTGGCGATCTTTCGCAGCAATCGGCGCGGCTGGTGGAGCCTGTGGATTTTTGCCGCGATCATCACCATCACCCTGCCCGCCGAGTTCGTCGCCAATGATCGGCCCCTGCTCATCTCCAGTGATCGTGGCTGGTCTGTTCCGGTACTTGCGACCTACGCCGAGACCGACTTCGGCGGCGAATTCGAGACGGAAGCCGACTACCGTGACCCCTGGTTTGCCGAACTGATCGCCTCTCAGGGTGGCTGGATCCTCTGGCCCCCGATCCGCTACGGACCGCGCACGGTGAACTTCGATCTGCGCCGACCGGCGCCGGCGCCCCCGTCGTGGGACAACTGGCTCGGCACCGACGACCAGGCACGTGACGTGACGGCTCGGCTGATCTATGGCTTCCGCATCTCCATCCTCTTCGGCTTCTGCCTGACCTTGCTCAGTTCCATCGTCGGCATCACGGCCGGCGCCGTGCAGGGCTTCTTCGCCGGCTGGGTCGATCTGCTCATGCAGCGGTTCATCGAGATCTGGCAGGGTATGCCGACCCTCTATCTGCTGATCATCCTGGCCAGTCTGGTGGAGCCCGACTTCTTCTGGCTTCTCGGGTTGATGCTGATGTTCAGCTGGTTGCAACTGGTCGGCGTCGTGCGCGCCGAAGTCCTGCGGGCGCGCAACTTTGACTTTGTCCGCGCCGCCCGCGCCCTTGGTGTCTCGGATGGCACCATCATGCTGCGTCATGTACTGCCGAATGCTGCCGTCGCCGCACTGACCTACCTGCCCTTCGTGCTGACCGGCTCTGTCGCCGTGCTGGCATCCCTCGACTTTCTCGGCTTCGGCCTGCCCCCGGGGTCGCCCTCCCTGGGTGAACTTCTCGGACAGGGCAAGCGCAATCTGCACGCACCATGGCTCGGACTCGCCGCCTTCCTGACGCTGGCGCTGTTGCTGAGCCTGCTGGTCTTTATCGGCGAGGCCGTACGGGATGCCTTCGACCCGCGGCGCACGACGGCCAAGAGCGCCCCATGAACGCACCCCTGCTGCAGATCGATGACCTGCACGCCGCCTTCCACGGCGAGGGCGACGAGGCGGATGTGCTCGCCGTACGCGGTGCCAGCCTGAGCGTCGGCCCGGGAGAAACTGTCGCGCTTGTCGGCGAGTCAGGCTCAGGCAAGTCGGTGCTGGCCCTGTCCATCCTCGGCCTGCTGCCCTATCCCAAGGCCTATCATGCGGGCGGCGCCATCCGCCTGCGCGAACGCGACATCCTCGGCGCGCCAGCCGCAGTTCTGCAGGCCCTTCGCGGCAATCGTGTATCGATGATTTTCCAGGAGCCGATGACGTCGCTGAATCCGCTGCACACGGTGGAACAGCAGATCGGCGAAACGCTGCGGCTGCATCGGGGCCTCGATCGAGTCGCCACACGCCAACGCGTCGTGGAACTGCTGGACCAGGTGCACCTGCCCGATCCGGAGCGTATGCTCGCCGCCTGGCCGCATCAGCTGTCGGGTGGCCAGCGCCAGCGCGTCATGATCGCCATGGCCCTGGCCAACGAACCGGATCTGCTCATTGCCGACGAGCCGACAACGGCGCTGGATGTGACGGTGCAGGCGCACATCCTCGACCTGCTGCGGGAACAGCAGCAGCGCCTGGGCATGTCGATGCTGCTGATCACACACGATCTGACCATCGTCCGGCATGTCGCCGATCGCGTCTTCGTCATGACCGAGGGATTGATCGTCGAGCACGGCCCCACGGAGCAGATCTTCACAGCCGCGCAACATCCCTATACGCAGAGACTGCTCGCCAGCGAACCGACGCCACGCGCGACCGTGGACTCGCCCCTTCCCTCTGCTGCGCCGCCGGCCCTGATGAAGGCTGTGGATATCAAGGTGTGGTTCCCCATCCGCAAAGGGGTGTTGCGGCGCACCGTCGATTCTGTACGTGCTGTGGACGGCATCAGTGTCAGCGTGCGCCCCGGTCATTGTGTGGGTGTTGTGGGTGAGTCCGGTTCCGGCAAGACGACGCTGGGACTGGCGCTGCTGCGCCTGCAGGACTCCACAGGCGAACTGCACTTCGACGGGCACAACCTGCAGACGCTCACGGGGCGTGAACTGCGCCCGTTGCGGCGGGACATGCAGATCGTCTTTCAGGATCCGTTCAGCTCGCTGAGCCCGCGCCTGTCCGCCTTCCAGATCGTCGAGGAGGGCCTGCGCGTGCATGGCATCGGTGCCAGCGCCGCACAGCGACGTACCATCGTCGCAGCCGCCATGCACGAAGTGGGCCTCGATCCGGAAACGATGGACCGTTACCCGCACGAGTTTTCCGGCGGCCAGCGACAACGGCTGGCCATCACCCGCGCCATCGTTCTCGAACCCCGCTTTCTCGTGCTGGATGAACCAACCAGTGCCCTGGATCGAACCGTGCAGCTGCAGATCCTGCAGCTGTTGCGCCGGTTGCAGGACGAACGCGGTCTGGCCTACTTGTTCATCAGTCACGACCTGCGCGTGGTGCGGGCCCTGGCCGATGAACTCATCGTCATGCAGGATGGGCGCGTCGTCGAGGCGGGCCCGGCGGCGCAGATGTTTGCCGCGCCCGCCACGGACTACACCCGAGCCCTGATGGCCGCCGCTTTCGAAGTGCGCGCCGTGAAAGTACATCCACAAGGAGGCACCTGATGACGAAGATGAACAGGAGAATCGTCCTGGCTGCACGGCCCACGGGCCTACCGACGGAGGCCGATTTCCACCTCGAAGAAGTCCCCGTGGTGCAACCGGGCGAGGGA
>CALFPI010000446.1 GCA_937919035.1 uncultured Gemmatimonadaceae bacterium | reverse complement strand
ACACGTCGAGGCGAAACAGAGGCCAGCACGAGACCAGGATTGGACCCCATCAGGCGTTCACGGCGCTGTCGACAAAAAGCGTAACCGGTCCATCGTTGTGTATCTCCAGATCCATATGTGCACCGAATACGCCACAGGCCACGTCCAGCGTGTGCGTGTCCCGCAACCGCTGGACGAAAGCTTCGTACAGTGGTTCGGCGATTTCCGGATCGGCGGCATCACCAAAATACGGGCGCCGCCCCTTGCGACAGTCTCCATAGAGCGTGAACTGCGAGATGGCCAGGATCTGACCATCCATGTCAAGCACAGAGCGGTCGAAGCGACCTGCCTCATCTGCGAAGATGCGCAGGTGGGCGCATTTGTCCGCGCAGAAGTGTGCATCCGCCAGTGTGTCACCACGATGTACCCCAACGAGGGCCACAAGGCCCTGCTCGATACGGCCCGTGACCTCCCCTTCGACGGTGACCCGCGCCTGACGCACCCGCTGCAACAGGACTCGCACGTTCAGCCCACTCTCCTGCTGTCGCCGCGTTCGAAGCGAATCTGGGGAATATCCTTCAACTGTGCCTTGAAGTAGAAGGCACGATCACTGCCGAAGCGAGTGGGCTCGATGTTGAACGTCGCCGTCCAATCGTGAAACTCCCGCTGCACGGAGAGAAGCTCGGCGGTGATGCGATCTCTGTCGAAGGCGGCGATGCCAGGGGCGTGCAGATTGAGGCTGATGGAGTAGTCGACGTGCCAGACGCGCAGCAGTGAGCCCCCCAGGGAGGAGCGCAACCAGGAACGAGGGGGCACCTTCCTACCCAGAGAGCTCTGCCGGGAATAGTAGTGACTCAGTTGCAGCCTCCGGCCGCCTCCCCGGTTGATGTCCTGCTGTAAGCCGTTCTCATAACCGAAATCCCCACCTTGAGCCTGGTCTCTGTCGAGGTTGTCCTCGTTGGACAGCGTCGTGGATTTTTCTTCGGTGCGGGAACGCGTGCCGACGAAACGCAGGCTGGAGTTGATCTCGAAGCGACTGATCCGGGGGGTGGCCAATCGGCGGTCCTGGTCATCATAGAACTCCGAACGCAGGCTCAGGCGCGTGTTCAGGTTGCGCGCTGCATCGATCGTGAGACTGGTGATCAGGTCGGCAAGTTGTCGCTCATCCTTATCCAGATCGTAGGAAGTCGACAAGTTCAGCTGCGCCAATCGGTGCTTGCTCTCTTCCGCTTCACCATCTGTGGAGCGCAGCTTCACCCAGAAAGTGTTGGCCAGGCGGAAAGTCAGCCGTCGGCTCGCCCGCCAGTCACCACCAGGACCGCCAAAGCCGGCGACGTCTCCCGTGTCGGGGCGCGTTGCCGAGAATGAGAATCCGGCATCCGGTTTCAGCACATGACGTACGGCGGTGAGCCGCCAGATGTGTGGATGGAACTGCCCGTAGGCGGTCTGTGACAGAGTCGCCGAGGCGCTCGCCTGATCGGTCCGGACACCCTCGATACCGCCATCGCGCAAGTTGGTATGCTGCCAGGAACTATTGAAGCTGCCGTTGACGTTCAGCCAATCCGCCGGGCGGCCCTGTGACGACAGGCGCAGGGAGGCATCGGCGCTGGTGCGGTCCGTTGTGGCTGTCGTCGTCGTCTGTCGAGTGTTCCGGGTGCGGGCGCTGCCATCATAGTAGATACGCGAATACCATGGTCCCGCCGACGATGCGGCGCCGGATCCTGCTGCTGTCCTTGTCGGAAACAGACTCTTGCGACTCAGGCGCAGGCTGAGCTCCGGCAACACGACGTCTGCATGTTCGGTATCCAGATTCTTCGTCTGGCTGGCACCGGCGCTCAGGGACCAGCCCGCCTCCCGCCAGCGTTTGTCGAAGCGGACACTGGAGCGCAGGGTGCGGTTCAGGCGCTCGTCCAGGCCGGCGCCGTTGTCACGGATGAAGTCCCGGTTGCTCTGGAATGTACCCGACGCCCGCAGACTGGAAGAAGGACTCAGTTCCTGACTGTGATTGCCGGAAAGCCACCACGACCAACTCGTGCGATCACCGACCTCGGAACTCTGGATCCTTGTTTCGAGGCGTCCATTGTAGCGGTAGCGCCAGGCATAGTTCAGCGCCGCGCGTGTCAGCCAGCCCGTTCTCTGGCGCAGATCGGTGGACAGGGTCGCATCCCAGTAGTCACTTGGGGCGAAGTAGTAGCCCAGATCGCGCACTTCCCATTCCGAGATATTGCTGCCGAAGGACACAGCTCGTCGGCCATATCCAGGGGTCAGGATCCCGGACTGCCGGTCCTCACGCAGGGAGAAGACGTAGAACGGGACGTAGAACAGCCGGTGTTCGGCGATGCGGAAGTAGACGGGACGGGCGATGGCCATGTCGCCCACCAGCACCTTGATGCGGGGACTGTAGAAGTCGAAATGGGGATGCTGCGCGTCACATGTCGTATAGGACCCGGCGTGGACCAGAAACTCTGCTTCGGAGCGTGTCTGGATCTGCTGGCCCGTATAGAAGCCATCCTCATGACCGATTCGGCCATCGCGAATGACGCCCTCGCCAGAGTCGGTGTCGTAGAGGATGCGCTCACCCGTCAGGACATCGGCGCCCCGGGAGAGGGTCGGGATGCCCACCGGTGACCCTGTGCTGTCGCTATCCGCGCGCGCCACAACGACGCGCAGATTTCGATGATAGACCATCTGTGCCGCTTCGAGCCGAGCGCCACGGTGGAGGACGACGGCATGGCCTAGCAACAGGATGGAGTCGCCCTCGACAAAGTCAACGAAACTGTCGGCACGATATTCGAAGCCACCTTCGCGGCCTGCCGGGGCGTCGAGCATCATTCGCGTCAGCGCCAACTCAGCATCGGCCTCGCCGCTGGCATCCCCCTCGCTGTCTGCGTTGGTGGCGGCGCACAGACTGATCAGCAGAAGCAGCGTTACTGAGCCCTGCATCAGCGAGGTCCGCATCACGACGGTGTGCTACTCCTGGCGCCGGCGGCTTCTCGTTGGCGATGCACTTCGAAAAGGACGATGCCTGCGGCGACAGAAGCATTCAGCGATCCGGCTGTGGCGCGACCCATGGGGATACGGGCGACGAAATCGCAGCCTTCACGCACGAGGCGACGGAGTCCGTGGCCCTCGGCGCCGACAACGAGGCCGCCGGCGCCGGTGAAGTCGAGATCGCCGAACGCCCGGTCGCCCTCGGGGTCCAGTCCGGTGATCCACAGACCTGCACTTCGGGCCTGGTCGATGGCTCGACGCAGATTGCCGACGCGGCAAACAGGGATGCGATCCACTGCACCGGCAGAAGCCTTGGCGACTGTCGCTGTCAGACCCACACCGCCCCGCCTTGGCAGCACGGCCGCATCCACACCCAACGCGTGGGCCGTGCGCAGAATCGCGCCCAGGTTGTGTGGGTCCTGAAGGTTGTCGAGAAACAGCAGGAAAGCGGCGGGTCCGGCAGCAGCCAGGATCTCGTCGTAGTCCGCATAATCGCGGGCTGCCAACAGCGCGATCGCTCCCTGATGATTGCCGCCACCGGCTGTTCGATCCAGGGCGGCACGATCCAGCAGGTCGAAGGGGATGCCGCCCTCCTTTGCCCGACGCACGATGTCATCTACCACGTCGCCATGGCCGCCGCGAGCCAGCAGAAGCCGACGGATCGATCGTCCCTCCTCAAGGACGGCAAGCACGGGTCGACGTCCGTAGACGATCTCTTCTTCGGTGCTGGCTTCGCTCACTGGGCCCTTCGCATGGGAAAAGGGTGGTAGGAAATAGGAACAGGGCGCCTGCTTCGCAGCGCCTCCTCGAATCTTGGTACGCGATGGTATAATGCTGTTATTACAAAACTTACAACAGAGCACAAGGTTCCGGGTCCGGGTTTTGCTTTAGCCTGCGGTGTGTGGTTCCACCCTGACTCGGAGGTTGATAATGGACACATTCGTTCTCGTTGCTGAATTGACGCTGGCCTTGAGCGTCCTGGTTTCGATCACTCGCGCCCTTGTCGTACAGATTCACGGTGAGGGCTGATCAGCCCTGTCAGCGGCGGCTCTCGTCCGCCCCCTTGAAGCCATCGCCGAAGTCGTAACCCGCCCGTCCCCAGTCGATCTGTCCCGGGTCGACCTTCCGACGCAACTTGTCGAGCGTCTGCAGGATGGCCTGCTCCTCGCTGTTGAGGGTCGGCTCCTTGCCTGACAGGTCCAGTTGCTCGGCTTCTTTACTGCTTTTCGTTGCGGGCGTAGCGGCGTCACGGCGCCTGGGCTGCTGGCGAAGCGGACCTTTGCCCGCCGGCGGTTGTGTCGGTGCGCTGATCGGCTCGTCGGCGTAGAAGAAGTGGGCAAACTCCAGCATCACAGCAGCCTTTTCCGTCGCTGAGATATCACCAAGCCCGGCCATGGCGCCATTGAGATGTTGCAGGGTGTCGACATCGACGTCCGCAAGAATTTCACGCGTGCGCTCCTGGCCGAGGGCGATGAGGAATATGGAAAGCTTTTCCAGCTTGGAAAATCGATCCGCCGCTGATGCCATTTCAGTCCATCCCCTCATCCGTGTTCAGCGTCTCTTGCCATTGTGCCAGCAGGGCAAGGGCACGCATGGGCGTCGTCTGCCCCACGTCGAGGTTACGCAACTCTTCAAGGAAATGCCGCATTTCAGCGGAGGGACCGGTTGTGCCGAAGAGATCCATCTGCGAATCGCCGACGATACCCGTCACTCCTGCGGATGCCGAGCCGAGATGATCCTGCTCCAACCGGGCGAGGATCTCGCGGGCGCGGCGCAGAACAGGCCCTGGCATACCGGCCATCTGGGCCACGTGGATCCCGTAACTGCGATCACATGGCCCATGGGCCAACCGATGTAAAAACACCACACCATCACCCTCCTCGCGCACTTGTACATTGACGTTGCGCACCCGCGCCAGCCTGTTCTCAAGATCCGTCAATTCGTGATAGTGCGTGGCGAACATGGTTCGTGGCCGGGCGATGCCGTTGTCGTGCAGGTACTCGACGATGGACCAGGCGATACTGAGACCATCGTAGGTGCTGGTGCCACGACCGAGTTCATCCATCAGAATCAGGCTGCGCGAGCCAGCGTTGTTGAGGATCGTGGAGGCCTCGTTCATCTCGACCATGAAAGTGCTCTCGCCGCGCACCAAGTTGTCAGAGGCACCGACGCGGGTAAAGACCCGATCCACGACACCGATGTGGGCCCGGCGCGCCGGAACGAAACTGCCCATCTGAGCCAAAACTACGATGAGCCCCACCTGACGTATGATCGTTGACTTGCCCGCCATGTTGGGTCCCGTTACCAGCAGGATCTGCTCGGCATCACAATCGAGGCGAACGTCATTGGCGACGAAGCGGCCCTGCGGCAACTGGCCTTCGACGACGGGGTGACGCCCCCCTTCGATGTCGATGGATGTGCCTGCGTCGATGACGGGACGGACGTAGTCTGCCGCCTCGGCTACCTCGGCGAAGCCGGCGAGTATGTCGATCTGTGCTACCGCCAGGGCCGCCGTCTGCACCTGTTGAGACCAGGCAGCGGCCTGGTCACGAAGATCGGTGAACAGTTCCAGTTCCAGCAGACCGATGCGATCGTCAGCCTGCAGAACTCTGGCCTCCTGCTCCTTCAACTCCGGCGTGATGAAACGCTCGGCATTGGCCAGTGTCTGTTTGCGCGTGTAATCAGCGGGCACCCGTTCGAGGTTGGACTTGGTGATCTCGATGTAGTACCCGAAGACATGGTTGTAGCCGATCTTCAGATTGCTGATGCCGCTGCGCTCCCGCTCCTGCGTCTGCATGCGGGCAATCCATTCGCGACCGCCGGAAGAGATCTGCCGCAATTCGTCGAGCCCGGCG
>CALFPI010000445.1 GCA_937919035.1 uncultured Gemmatimonadaceae bacterium | reverse complement strand
GACCCAATCTCCAGTGAAACAACCACTTACACCAAAACCTCTGCTGGAACTTCGGACTAGAGTTTGCTCATACCGGTGATCTGCAGGCACCGGCACGGTTGCCCTGCCCCGTTCGTGGCTGGCATCGCGTCTTTCTCGGCTTCCAGGGTGCCTGCGGGCTGCGCGTGCGCCTTGCCGGACGGGAACCCTGGTTCCGTCGGGTGGAGACCTCCGTCTACTGGGACACCGATGCCGCATCGGGTGAGGAATTGTGCTGGTGTGATGCGGACCTGACGGATGTCGTCTTCGAGTTTCTGCCGCAAGCGCTGCTGAACCGTGCCGATCGGCGACAGTCACGGCTCGCATACGTGAGGCTGCAGCCGCTGCCCGGTGGCCCGGAACCATCGGCGCACACCGTGGCGACACGCACTGCAGGTGCCGTGATCGATGGGCACGAAATGCTTGGTGCCTACGCACCGACAACGCCGGACGCCGTGCGCGGCATGATCGCCCCCTTCATCGACTCGGATTTCCGGCGGCTGCACTTTGGCTGCACATGTACGACGATGCGACTCACCTACCTGACACAGGTCGGCCACTGGCTGGGCCAGGATCAACCCCTCGAGTCACTGCACTCCGACCACAACCGCCGCTGTGCCCGGACTCTGCAGACAGCTGCCGCCGATGGTTGGGACCCGGTGGATGTGATGATCGACTTCGCCCGCACACACGACATGGAGTTGTGGGCCGACTTCCGCATTCAGCAGGACTACGCCTTCGATTACATCGGCGGCTTCGGCTACGATTTCAACTCCCCCTTTACCGAGGCCCACCAGCACTGGCGGCACGTCGATCGCGCCGGGGTCGTGTGCAGCCACTGCTTCTCCCATTTTCATTCGGGCTGGGAGCAGTACAAACTCGATCTGCTCGCCGAGCTGGCGCGCAAGGGACCGTCGGGATTACACGTCAACTTCACCTGCGAACTCGGCGCCCTGTGGGACTTCGACCCGCAGGCTGTGGCCCGCTATCGCCACGAGACGGGCGAAGATCCTCTCGCGGAAAATGAGCCACCGGAAAGCTGGTATCAGTTCCGTTGTGATCATCTCACCGACTTCATGCGGCGCCTGCGCACACAGACCGAAGGGATCGCCGCAGATCTGGGGCGGCCCATACCGATTGCGGTGCAGGTATCTGGTGAGTGGTCGATTCTCAAGGCGCGGGGTCTCGTCAAGGCCGTGTCACAGAACTGGCTGTCAGGCATGGATGTGGGGCGCTGGGCCCGCGAAGGGCTCGTCGACATCATCTCCCCATCCTTCCGGCGCACGTACAAGCCGATGTTTCTCGAGCATCTCTATGATGAACTGGGGCCGGCGCGCACGCATGTGCAGATCGTGCCCAGCGTCGGCCAGCATGACAACGCCGTGTTTCCCCGCGGCTACGAGTGGAGTCGGTACTTCACGGACGAGGGTCTCGAGCAGGCCGGCGACAGTCTCATCCCCTTTGGCGAACTGGATGCCTGGCGGGTCCTGCGCGAGGCACACGATCTCTATCGCCAGGGGGCCGACGCCGTGGATGTCTGGGAGATGGGCGGCGCACCCATACGCCTGGCGCGCTGGGAAGTGCTGCGGCGCCTCGGGGATCGCCCCTGGCTGCAGGCGCAGTTTGGTTCACGGGTGGATGGCCTGCTCGGCACGCTGGAACGACCACTGCGCTTCGAGTGAGGCGTTTCGCTGTCTATCGCGGGCGTCAGGCCTGCTTCATGCGGGTGCCGTCGACGCCTGAATCTGCCCGACCACGTCGAGACCCACGCGCTCATTCCATGCCGCCATGAGCCGCGCAAAGACGGGACCCGGGCGACCCTCACCGATGGTGACCCCGTTGATCTTCGTCACCGGCGCCAGACAGTACGGCGTGGTTGCCAGATACGCCTCGTCGGCGTTGATGACATCATACACCTGGAAATTCCGCTCCTCGAAGCCGATGCCCAGTTCGTCACAGATCTCGGCGACCGTCACCAGGCTGATGCCGCGCAGAATCTGGTCAGGCGCCGGACTGACCACGACACCGTTGTACACGATCAGGAAGTTCGACCCCGCCGTTTCGGTGACGTTGCCCTGCAGAAC
>CALFPI010000444.1 GCA_937919035.1 uncultured Gemmatimonadaceae bacterium | reverse complement strand
CCGGGGACGGCGGCGAGGGTGACGTTCGGGTGACGTGTCGATCACCAGAGGCACGAGGATGAGAACCAACAGCAGCAGGGGTGGCATGTTCACGCCGACGACTTCCGGTACGTATTTGAGCAACTGATAGGCGGGCAGGAAGTACCACTCTGGTTTGATGCCTGCGGGTGTCGTCAGAGGATCGGCGGGCGTACCGATGTGTGCCGGATAGAGCAGGGCCAGGGTGATGAGAATCCCGAGGACGATGTACATCGTGGCGCCGTCGCGCAGAAAGTGCTGCGGAAAGAAAGATTCGGCACCAGCGGCGCGGAGTTGCTCGGCCGTTGGCTCCGGTTCACTGGTTGGTCGCAGGGAGGAGATGCCCTGATACCGAACGAGGAACAGATGCAGTCCCATCAGGCCCAGAAGCAGCAGGGGCAACAGGAAAACGTGCACGACGTAGAACCGGCCGAGTGTCGCATCGGCGACTTCCTTGCCGCCGATCATGAACTCCCGGGTGATGGGACCCAGTACCGGCAACGACGCCGGCGCCTCCGTGGCGACCACGGTGCCCCAGTATGCGACCTGATCCCACGGCAGCAGGTACCCGGTAAAACCAAAGCCGAGAATCACTGCCAGCAAGGCGACACCAATGATCCATGTCAGCTCCCGCGGCTTCTTGAAGCCGCCATAGAAGAAGACGCGGAACATGTGCAGCAGGGCCAACAGGACGATCAGGTGTGCGCCCCAGCTATGCGCGGAACGAATGAGCCATCCCAGAGGAACCTGGTACATGATGGACTCGATGCTGGCGAACGCCTCACTGCCGCTGGGCTTGTAGTGCACCATGAGCAGAACGCCCGTCAACAACTGCACACCGAGCAGCAGCGTCAGGGCCGCACCCAGGGTGAACAGCCAGTTCACATGACGGGGTACAGGCTTGCGCAGATTGTCGAGCAGCACCTGGCGCACAGGAGCCAGGTGCAGTCTGTCATCGAACCATTGCCAGAGTCGGTGTCCCACCTAGCTCTCCCGGGCGGGACGCACGCGGATACCGCCCTCTTCGATGGTGAGCAGGACGGGCGCCAGACCTTCACGCGCGGGGCCACCAAGGACTTCGCCGTGCAGGTTGTAGCGGGCCCCGTGGCAGGGGCATTCTATCTCGCCGCTGGCGGCGTTCCAGGCAACGGTACAACCCAGGTGGGTACAGGTTGCCTGCAGACCGATGAGGTCGTCCTGGTGGCGAACAACAAGAATCTTGCCGAGGCGCGAACGTCCCACGACACTGCCGCCGGGGCCGATATCGTCGGCCCGCACAGGGCCCTTGCTGCCGACGAGGAATTCACTGCCGGCGCTGCCCGCCGCTGGCCAGAGATAGGCCAGAGTGCTGCCGGCAAAACCGGTGATCGTGCTGACGATTCCCAACCCGAGCAGGGCGTTGATCCAACGGCGTGTCGGTCCGGGATCCGGGTGATCTGACATGTCGTCTCGCGTGTGGATAGGCGCAATGCGGACACGGACCCGCCTCCCTGAAGAGGAGGGGGATCCGTGCCGCCGAATGGAACCGGTATCTGCGTTTGCAGATACTAGTCGACGAGGTCGCGCAGTGCAGACTTGACGGAGGCCCAGGTCGACGCCGTCACGGCCGTCGGCGCCGGGGGAGGCGGCGGAAAGCTGTCCGCATCCCAGGGCAGGGTCAGTTGGGCGGGATCGCCAGGATTGTCGTCGCCGATCTGCCACAGACCGTCGGGATCGAGCAACTCCTGGCCATTGGTGGCGCCATCGCCGTCAGAATCGATAGCGGCGAGCTCTGGCCCCCAGACGACATTGCCGGCATCGAGAAATCCGTTCTGCACGGTCAGGCCGAAGGCATTGCGGGCGTCACCACCAAATGAACTGTTGTGACACAGTGCACAGCCCAGAACCGAGCCGTTGGGAACTTGTGCGGGTCGGTGGGGACGAGCGTCGATTGCGGTGGCCGAGATCAGCGTGACCACGGCGAGCATTGCGAGACAGCGTACGGGGTGCAACATGGGACCTCCTGATTTGTGGGATCTGTCAGTGTACGAATGTAGCATTGAATTCTTCGTCAACCGATGATCTTGAAACCCGGCGGATCTCCTTGCAGTCCTGCATGGCGCGGTTTGGGGCCCTCCCCCGACCGCAACAACTGTAAGGTGCGCAGGCCGCGCACCCATGATCAGATCTTCAGCTACTGGCTTTTCGGCACCAACCGCCGCACGCCATTTTCGTAGACAACATCGTACGGGCCATCCGGAACCGGCAACTGACGCAGCGCCAGT